>CAYYRE010000123.1:0-9404 GCA_964473895.1 uncultured Lentimicrobiaceae bacterium
TTGGAAGGGGTGTAGGGGTAGGTATATAAAAAGATATTTATTTGCTGATTTATCAAGTTATTAAAGTATAAAGTATACTTTGTTTTGTAAACTTTAAACAACTTCAATGGAAAAAAAAGAGAAAAATTATACGGAAAAAAGAAAATATTCGCCGGCCGAAGAGCGCCTGAATATTTTGAGCCACGGATTGGGCTTTGTGGCGGCTGTTCCGGCTACTGTTTTTTTGATTCTCAAAGCGGCAACACATGGCGACCCCTGGCAAATTGTAAGTGTCAGTATTTACGGTGCCAGTATGCTGACGCTGTACCTTGCATCCACTTTATACCATTCGGCCAAAGATCCGGTGAAACGGCACCGGCTGAATGTTTTTGATCATGCGGCCATTTACTTGCTCATTGCCGGGACTTATACACCTTTTTTACTCATTACATTGCGAGGGCCTTGGGGCTGGAGCCTTTTCGGGGTGATTTGGGCAGCGGCCATAGGCGGAATTGTTTTTAAACTGTTTTATACCGGTAAATTCGATGTGATTTCCACCATAGCCTATGTGCTCATGGGATCCATTGTGGTCATCGCCATTAAGCCGCTGATGGCCAACTTGTCATTGCCGGGTTTGTATTGGCTGCTGGCCGGTGGTGTGAGCTACATTGTGGGTGCGGTGCTCTATCTGCAACATAAAATGGCTTACCACCATGCCGTTTTTCACCTCTTTGTCCTCGGTGGTAGCATATGCCACTACATTGCCGTGTACGGTTACGTATTAAAGTGATTTGGTTTTGAAATTCAAAAGGGAACGTTCTTCCCCTTTTTTCCATTCGGCTTCGATTTCCGGGATTTTCTCTTGTAACTTTTTCAAACTTTCGCGGATGCTTTCATCGTTCATGAGGATGGGAACAAACTGTTTTTTCATTCGTTTCACGTTAGGCCCGAAAACTTTGGAAACAAGCAGCTGAACCCCTTCCTGTTTTAATGCCCGGCCGATGTTTTTCGCTTTTTCCGGATCGGCATGTTTTTTTTCTTCCGGTGCATGGTTTTCTATCCGTTTTAAAAAAACGGTGCCGGTTTCCGATATTTTGTAGATATCGAAGTAACGGGCATCTCCCGAATGTTTATTCACAAAAGTGTTTCCATCATCTGTCGAAAAAGCGGCTACCCATTCCATAAAAATCTTTTTTGCAAAGGTAAGATTTTATGGCTGAAATACAGCCATTGCAGGCAATGCCCTGTTTTGAAAATCGAACAGGGCCAGGTTTTCCCAGGGCGAGCCTGTTGTATTATGGGCTCTTTTTATGGTTATCCATTCGGGTTCCCAATAACAAAGGCCTCCACCGTACGGGGTTTCGCTGATTATTTTACGTAAAGCTGACAAAAATGCTTTTTGGCCTTCCGCTGTAGCAGGATATTCCTGGATGAGCTGTTGCCGGTTTCCCACAAAATTGTTGGTATTGTCGTTCCACGAAAGGGTGAACGGATAAGCCGTTTCGGCGATCACTACCGGTTTAAGGTGTGTGGTTTCCAACCGCAGGATGGTTTGTTGCAAAACATCCAGTGATTTGCCGTGCCACCAGGGATAATACGAAAGCCCGATGAGGTCGTAATCGATGTGGTATTTTTGCAGGAGCGAGAAAAACGTTTCGGCGCCGTAGTATCCCGCATAGTGCAGAAGAATACGGATATGGGTATCGGCACGGCGGACGGCTGCAATGCCTTTTTGTAACAACGCAATAAACTGTTGCGGATGGTTGATGTTTCCATCGTCCCACAAAAACCCGTTGTTGATTTCGTTACCAATCTGGACATATTGCGGATGGATTTGCCTGACAACCCGAAGGGTATAAGTGTAAACTGTATCTTTGAGTTGTGTAAACGAAAGGTTTTTCCATGCTTTTGGCATGGTTTGTTTGCCGGGGTCGGCCCAGGTGTCGGAATAGTGCAGGTCAAGCCATACTTTTAACCCCATGGCCTGTATCTTTTGCGAGAAAACCGTTACCTCTTTCAGACTGCTGTGCGTGCCGGAGGGGTTAACCCACAGGCGTACCCGTATGATGTTCAGACCGGCCGAACGAAAAATTTGCAATGCCTCTTTGCGCTGGCCCGATGCATCGCGGAAAATAGCTCCTTCTTCTGTCAATTCAGGGAGTTTTGAAAGATCGGCGCTTCTGATAAAAAATTTTTCCTTTGGCTTTTCCGTTACCGGTTTTTGACAAGCTGTGAAAGAGAAGGACAACAGCAAAAACAGGCTGATAAATTTCAGGAATGGCGGGCGTCCGTAAGTTTGCATAACGGATAAAAGGTTAAAGGGAGTCCAAATTTTTTAACAATGTTTCAAAAGTTTGAAAGCCCTTTTCCAGCACTTGTTTTCTCCAGGATGGGTCATCGGGATAATAGAGGTTCCGGAATTCATCCGTTACCTTTTTCCTGCTGTTATCGTTTGCATAACCGTAGTGAAACCCTTGGTTTTCGTTCAGCATGATACGGAGTGAGGCGAGGCTTTTCAGGGTTTTAATGTTGTCGAAAGTGCCGAATTCCCAAGCCATGGGCAAAACCGTTTTGTTCTTTTTATCACATAGTTTATAGATAAAATCGAACATCGAACCGGATATTTTGTAAAAATCACCTTTGTCTTTGTCGGCAGCTTCTATTGTATCGTAGGGATAGAGTTGCTGGAGTTGATGCTGTATCTGTGGATCGGGATAATCATCCATGCCAATGAGATGAAGCCGGCCACGGTAACCGTAACCGGTATGGATATCAATGAGAATAATGCGATGGTGTTTTTTTGCAAAGCGGCAGGTGATTTCTTCCATGATCTCTTTTTGCGGTTCGAATTGCTTCCCGCCGAAAAATATTCCCTTTTCAAAGGTGTATTGCCCTTGTAAAACAGCTTGCCTGAATGTTTTGATGTCGC
Source organism: uncultured Lentimicrobiaceae bacterium (assembly GCA_964473895.1). Lineage (GTDB taxonomy): Bacteria > Bacteroidota > Bacteroidia > Bacteroidales > F082 > Sulfidibacterium. The sequence continues at coordinate 2,909 of CAYYRE010000123.1, forward strand.
TATGCCGGAGGGCTTTCCATGTTTTCAGAATAAAACGGAGGTTTTCTGCCGTTTTCCGGCGGTAGGGGCCGGTTGGGTTGAGCAGACTCCGAAAAGCTGCGTAAGCCGGGTTGTCGTTCGAAAAAAGATTGTCAGAAAGGTCAAAATTACGGTTGAGGTCCACGTTGTGGCCGCTTACACGGCGGTAAAACTTGTGTCCGAAAGGATTGATGCTGTGTACAAAAAGAAAGGCATGTTGCGGTTTCTCCGTGAGGACATGGTCCAAAAAGAGTTGCTGTATGGCCGACCCGGTAAAACCTTCTATCCCGTGTACACCGGAAGTGACTACGATCAGATTTTCTTTTTTTGTTTCGTCCGGAAGATACAAAACATCGGTGAACAGGTCTTTCTCTTTTTCATCCGGAATCCTGATTTCCAATAATTCCGTAGCCGGATATTTGCTTTTAAGCCGATGGGCTTTTTCGAGAAAAGCGGCCCGCGATGCCGCATAGGTTTTTTGAAAGTATGGCATGAGTACCCCCTTTGTTTTCTATTGCTTTTTAATGCAGGTGGTAAAGATAATAAAGAATGCATCATGGAGAAATAGTGGCGCTGATGCTGAGGAAGGGGATCCGTTGTCCATTTAAACGCTTTCTAAATTACTCCAACTTTTTGATGGATGGCGTTTTATTGTTATTTTTGAACAAGTTGAACCGGGAATGATATAGTGGAAAGGTGCAGACAGTCCCCCGTGTTTTGCTGGCAGAGTTTGTTTTTCCATTCACCAAAATAATCATATTTATTCACTAAAAACAATGGTATTATGAGTAATGTTAAAGTAAACACCGTCACAGGCGCTGTGCAGCCTGATGATTTGGGAATTTCCCTCATGCACGAACACATTTGTTACGGTTATCCCGGATGGGAAGGAGCACAAACACTTTTCCCCTTTGATCGGGAAGCCATAGTCAACAACGGGGTAAAGGCCCTCAAACAGTTAAAAGCATTGGGGGTAAACACCTATGTGGATGCTACGGCAGCCGACCAGGGGCGTTTTCCGGATGTGTTGAAAGAAATTTCTGAAAAATCCGGGGTGAATATTATCTGTTCCACCGGCTATTATTACGAAGAAGAAGGCGGTTCGGCTTACTGGAATTTTCATCGTTCGCTGGGCGATATCAGCGAAGACCTTTATCTTCTTTTTCTGAAGGAAGTTACCGAGGGCATTGGCAACACGGGGATAAAGGCCGGAGTGATTAAAGTGGGCTCCAGCAAAGGCGAGATAACGGATTATGAAAAGCTGATGTTTCAGGCGGCAGCCCGGGTGCAAAAAGAAACCGGTGTCCCCATTATTACCCATACCACCGAAGGAACCATGGGTCCGGAGCAGGCCAAATTGCTTACCGAGGCGGGGGCTGATCCCAAAAGGATACAAATCGGACACATGTCGGATAACCTGGATATCGATTATCAATTGGAAACCTTAAAATACGGGGTGTATGTTTCGTGGGACCGTATGGGGTTGCAGGGATTGGTAGGCTGTCCCATGGATGAACAGCGATACGATGCATTGGCTACGCTGATCGAAAAAGGTTACGCCAATAAAATTATGCTTTCGCATGATTATATCATTACCTGGATCGGCAGACCCTTGCATCTGCCCGAACAGGCACTCCCGCTGATCGCCAACTGGTATCCCACCCATTTGTTTGAACACATTATTCCGGCGTTGAAACAAAGGGGAGCTACCGACGAGCATATCGATACTATTATCCGGGCAAACCCAAGAAACCTTTTTGCCGGTGAATAATGTCCTGAATGGCTTTTCCCCTTTTTGAAAAAGGGGAAAGTATTTTTTGCGTTTCCGGATGCTTTTTCCGGAACGGTCTGAAAAAAGAATTCATAAACAATTAACAATCAGTAAAAAATGAATACAACAGATAAAAATATGCCGGTTATGAAAACCATACCGGTAGAACAACTGGATTTTTTGAAGGGGAAAAAAACAGACTTTGAAAGTGTGGCGGAGATGGTGGTGACCCGTGCCCGCGAGATTCCCGATAAACCGTATGTTTATTTTTATGATGAAGTGGTCACCTACCGTCAGGTGAATGCCAGAGCCAATAAGGTGGCCAATTTTTTAAAAGAGAATGGCGTGGGCAAAGGCGATGTGGTATCGCTGTTGATCATGAATTCCCCCGAGGTATATTACGTGATGTTCGGCATTCAAAAATTGGGTGCCATTGCCGGATCCATTAATTTCATGCTGAAAGGGCCTGAAATTGCCTATTTGCTGGATGATGCCAAACCTAAAATCGTTTTTGTGGGCAGTGAATTTATGGAGGAGTTTGCCAAAGGCTATGCCCAGGCCCGTCACAAACCTGAAATTGTTGAAGTGGAAACTGGCACTGATCATTCGGTAAACCTGAAACGGAAAAACCTTTCGGACATCCTTGCACAATTCCCCGATACCGAAGCTTTTGTGCCTCAAAAGAAAGACGATCCTTTCCTGTTGCTTTATTCATCGGGCACTACGGGAAATCCCAAAGGGATTCTTTTGTCCAACAAAGGACAGCTTTCCATTTGCCGTGATATGTCTTCCGTTGGGATTTTTCAGGAAGGCGATGTTATGTTGTTGTTGCTGCCCATGTATCATACCAACCCGATTTGCGTATGGACTTTTCCCATTGCCTTTGCCGGTCAGTCCATCAGCATCCGTAAAGCCTTTTCGCCGGCCGATTTTTGGCCTTCCATTCTTCAATATGGGGTCACCATTTTAATGGGGGTGCCGGCCATGTATAACTATGTCTTTTATTCCGTTGATGCCGGTGCGGTGGACAAAACCAAACTCAAACTGCGGATTGCCTTTTGCGGAGCGGCCCCTCTTTCGGTAGAATTGATCAAAGGGTTTAAACAAAAGTTTAATGTTGAAATCATAGAAGGTTATGGCTTGACCGAGGTAACCGGCCTTTCTACCGTCAACCCGCCGTTGGGAAAACGAAAAGCCGGTTCCATTGGGGTGGCTATTCCAGGGCAGGAAATAAAAATTATGGATGACGACAATAACGAAAAACCGTTGGGTGAAAAAGGAGAAATCTGTATCCGGGGCGATGCCGTGATGCTGGGGTATCTCAACAATGCGGAAGCAACACGCGAAACCATTGTGGACGGGTGGTTGCATACCGGAGATATTGCCTATGAAGACGAAGAAGGCTTTTTCTACATAGTGGACAGAAAAAAAGACATGATCAACCGCGGTGGTGAAAATATTTATCCGCGGGAAGTGGAAAAAGCCATCGAAACAATTCCCGGTGTAAAAGAAGTGGCGGTGATCGGTATCCCGGATGAAGCCCTCGGCGAACGGGTGAAAGCCTTTATCCTGTTGGCAGAACCCGGTGCACTCACTGAGGAGGATGTGATAGCCATCTTGAAAGATAAAATAGCAAAGTATAAGATCCCCGAAGTGGTAGAATTTGTTGCCGACCTGCCCCGAAATCCTACCGGAAAAATTATGAAAAAAGAATTGAGGCGTTTGGAACAGGAGAAAGCATCGCGTAAATAAGACCGGTGTTTTGCCGGATAAAACGGGAAGCAGCTCTTTATAAAGGAGCTCTTCCTGTTTTTTTTGTCTATTTTTACGGAAAATTAATCCGGGAAAATGAAAATAGCATTGATACAGCAAACGGCCGGCCCCGATAAAGCGGCCAATTTGAAAAAGGGGATGGCAGCAGTGGAAGCGGCTGCACGCCAGGGTGCACAGTTGGCGGTTTTTGCCGAATTGGCTTTTGAACCGTTTTACCCTCAATATCCTGCCGGACAAAATAAACTGGAGTTGGCGGAAACCGTTCCGGGACCTGTAACGGAAGCTTTTTGCCGTTTGGCCGAAAAATATCAAATGGTGATTATCCCCAACCTTTACGAAAGGGATGGCCAAAATGCCTACGATACTTCGCCTGTGATAGATGCCGGCGGAAGGGTGTTGGGAAAAACACGCATGACGCATATTCCCGATTATGAATATTTCCATGAAAAGACTTACTATACCCCGGGTAATACGGGCGTGCAGGTTTTTGATACGGCTGTAGGGAAAATCGGTATTGCTATTTGTTACGACCGGCATTACCCGGAATATATGCGGGCCCTTGCCTTGGCAGGAGCCGAACTGGTGGTAACCCCGCAAGCCGGTGCTGCCGGCGAATGGACCGATGGCCTGTACGAAGCCGAAATGCAAATAGCCGCTTTTCAAAACGGGTATTTTACGGCACTTTGTAACCGAACGGGAAAAGAAGATCATCTGGACTTTTCAGGGGAATCGTTTGTCTGTGGCCCCGACGGACGGTTATTGGCCCAGGCAGGCCGTGGAACAGAAGAGATTTTGTATTGTGAAGTGAACCTCGGGGAAACCGGAAATTCCCATGCTAAAAAGCTTTTCTTTCCTGACCGCCGGCCAGCGTTGTACAAAGAATGGTTTTAAATCAAAGAACCGGTTGAAGGAATAAATTCCGGGCAAAACCAAATCATTATCTTTGTCTTTTAAATCCTGCGGTATGATACAGCTTATTTCGGCAGGAGCCGGTGCGGGGCTTTTTTTGTTTTTTGCCGTGGCTTCCTTTGTTTCGGTGCGTGAGCGCGAACCGGTTGCTGCCCGCCGGTTTGCGGTTTCGGCAGTGGTTTCCTCCCTTCCTTTTTTCCTAACGGCTTTTTTGCCCTTTTCCGGAAAGCTCTTGGTTTTTCTTGTACTTATGGTTTTGGTGTTGGCTGCCATTTTGTTGTTTCTCATCCCTTTCGGCCGGCATCCGGAATACCGACAAGAAGTGCCTGCAAAACGAATTGACGAACGCGATACCATGTTTTCGCGCAACGAGTTGATGCCCGGATCGAAAAACTATGAAGATTACTACCGGCGACATCCTGAAAAGAAGGTTTTGGATGACCGGTTCCGTAAAAATGCAGGGTTACTTCAAAAAGGTTCCACACAATTTGATCCCGTTTATTTTGCTTCGGCAGATGCCAGTTTTGAAACCATTGCCGCTTTGCGCGATTTTGTGGAGGGAAGTGTGGCAGACGAAACCCTACCGGTAGATCCCGGGCGTATAACGACTTATGTAAAAAACTGGTCTAAAAAACTCGGTGCGACCGATTGCGGTATTACGGAGCTGAAAGATTATCACCTTTATTCGGTGGGCGGCCGTGGCGAACGTTATGGAAAGGCGTTTGTTCGACGGCACCGGTATGCCATTGCTTTTACCGTGGAAATGGCGCATGAGCTGTTGCAAACCGCTCCTGCGGCAACGGTGGTCATGGAATCGGGACAACAATACCTCGCATCGGGGCACGTTGCCCTGCAGGTGGCCCGCTTTATCCGGAACTTGGGTTACGAAGCCCGCGCCCATATCGATGGAAATTACGAGGTGGTTTGTCCGTTGGTAGCCCGTGATGCCGGCCTTGGCGAAATTGGCCGTATGGGGTTGCTCATGACCCCCCGGCAGGGTCCGCGGGTAAGAATTTCGGTGGTAACCACCAACATGCCGTTGCTGACCGATCAACCCCTGCATGATTTCTCTTTTATCGATGCTTGTGTGTATTGTAAAAAATGTGCCGAAGCATGCCCCTCGCGCGCCATTTCGTTTAACGACCGGAAAGTGATAAACGGCAGTCTGCGTTGGCAGATTAACCAGGAAAGTTGTTTTACCTTTTGGACATTGGCGGGTACCGATTGCGGCCGGTGCATCAGTGTTTGTCCGTATGCCCATCCTGACAACGGCCTCCATAATTTGGTACGTCTCGGCATGCGCCGTTCCGGCTTGTTCCGGCGTGCGGCCCTGCAAGCCGATGATCTCTATTACGGAAGAAAACCAGCACCGAAACCAATACCGGAAAACTTGCAAGTTTGAAAACAGAAGGCTATCCCGAAATGCAGGTTAATTTAGAATAATTCAAAATAAAACCGCTAAAAACTTGTTTTTTTGGTAGATTGTGTTGACATTTGCAGAAACTCAAATTGTAGTAACCAATGAAAAACAGAAGAAAATTTCTAAAAAACAGCCTCATTGCTGCTGGAGCCGTCTCGCTTGCCGGACCTTTAATGGCAGCGGTTCCCGGAAAAAAAGAAGGTAAAACAGACCATTTTCCCGGCATTATCTACACCGAAAAAGACCAGGGACGGTGGAATGGAAAGGCGCCGAGCCACGTGCCGCAGGTGAAAACCGAAGGGCATAAAGTGACACTGCACACGGTACATCCCATGACGCAGGAACATTACATTGTCAGGCATACCCTGGTGGATGCATCGGGGAAAGTGCTGGGTTCAAAAACTTTTTATCCCACGGATGTGCAACCCATATCAACCTTTGAACTGCCTGCCGGATATCACGGGAAATTGTATGCCACAAGCTTTTGCAACAAGCATGATTTTTGGATAAAGGAATTTACGGTGTAACATTATAAAGTTGTTTAAAGTTTGCCTAAAAATATTGTTTTTAATGTATTATCAATCAGCAAATAAATACCGAATATT
>CAYYRE010000124.1:0-9377 GCA_964473895.1 uncultured Lentimicrobiaceae bacterium
GCAAAGAAAAACCAGGTGGCAAAACTGATTTCCGGCCCTTTGGGAAACATAATGGCAAACACCTTGGTAAACATGGGGTTAGGAGGTGTCCCCACCAGCGTGGCAATCCCGCCAATGGAAGCACTGTAAGCCACGCCCAACAACAATCCCACCGTAAAACGGTCGGCTGACTTTTTATCCATGGTTTCGCTCAGCTCTTCGATAATGGAAAGCAAAATAGGAATCATCATCATCGTAGTGGCCGTATTGGAAATCCACATGGACAAAAAAGCCGTGGCCAACATAAAACCCAGCAAAATTTTCGATGGGCTGGTACCGGTCCACATCAAAATACGCAAAGCGATGCGCTTATGCAAGTTCCACCGTTGCATGGCAAGAGCCACAATAAACCCGCCCACAAACAGAAAAATAATGTCGTTAAAATAAACAGCCGACACCGTTTTCCCGTTCATAATACCCAACAACGGATACAAAAACACCGGCAACAAGGCAGTAACTGCCAACGGTACCACCTCAAAAACCCACCAAATAGCCATGAGCATGGCCACGGCCAGTGTTGCCGAAGCGGCCGGTTTTTTGGGATCAAGGTGGACAAAAAGCAGAATAAGAAAAAAAACGGATAGCCCCAAGACAAGGCCGACAGGACGTACCCATTTCATAAATCGTGGCGTTCCGGACATGGCTGAGAAATTTTTGGTTGTCGCAATATAGTGAACATTTAACAAATAACGTATCAAATAAAAGAAGAAAAAACAAAAAACTACTTATCTTTGCCACCTCTTTTTGCAAAAAATCTTTTGAATTAGATTCAAACACATGAATAAAAATTCCATTATTGGTTTTATTTTGATTGCAGCCATTATGATTGGGTATTCCATTTGGATGGCACCTTCAAAAGAAGAGTTGGCTGCTCAAAAAAGAAAGCAGGACTCCATTGCACGGGTCATGCAACGGTACAACGACTCTGTAAACCGGGCCAAAGCCGTTGTTGCGGCGAAAAATAAAAAGGGTGTCCCCGAAACCAAACCGGTCGAGAAAAAAACGCCCGTTCAAGCCCAAAATACTGCAACCAGCACTTCAAAAACAGAACAAAAACCGGCAGGGGTATTTTCAAAAGCCCTATCGGGCCATCAAGGCAATTTTGTTATTCAAACCGACCTGGCCAAATTTATTATCGGTAAAAAAGGCGGTTTTATCCGTACGGTGGAATTGAAAAAGTATAAAACCTGGGATCAACGTCCGCTCTATCTCTTCGACTCTACCACCAGCCGGTTTGGAATTTCTTTCTTTTCACAAAATCAGGTCATCAATACCCGGCAGCTCTATTTTTCGGTTGTGGACCATTCGCCCGACCAAAAACATTACCGGGTCAGCGGAAAAGATTCGTTGCGGCTTACCCTGCGGGTTTATGCCAACACCGCTACAGGACAAACCGATTCCACACGCTATATCGACTACGTGTACATTTTCAGGGGAAACAATTACATGATGCGTTTCCGTATTGTCATGCACGGCATGCAAGGAGTGATTCCTGCCAATATGAATTATCTTGAGCTGAGGTGGTATACCGACATGCTGAAGGAAGAAAAAACAGTGGACCGTTTTAACGGTTCCACCGTTTATTATAAATTTTACAAAGATGATGTGGATCATCTTTCGGAGAAAAAAGATGACAAAGAAACCGTTAAAAACCGCTTACGGTGGGTCTCCTTCAAACAACGCTTTTTCTCCAGCACTATCATAGCCGACCGCTATTTTAACGATGGCATTTTGGAAGTCAAGGAGTATAAAAAACACCCTCCGGTTCCCCATTACCTGAAAAGTATGATGGCCGATTTAACCATCCCTTTCAACGTAATGCGCGATCAGGATATCGGCATGTCGTTTTATTTCGGCCCCAACGATTTTACCACGTTAAAAGCCTATCATCTACAACTTGAGCATCAAATTCCCATAGGCTGGGGATTTTTCCTGCTGGCATGGATCAACAAATGGATTGTCATTCCCGTGTTTAACTGGCTGGGGAGTTACGGATGGAATTACGGCATTGTAATTCTTGTACTCACCGTTTTACTGAAACTGTTCCTTTTCCCCATTGCCTACAAAACCTATTTGTCTTCGGCAAAAATGCGGGTTTTAAAACCGGAGGTAGATGCCATCAGCGCCAAATATCCCAAAAAGGAAGATGCCATGAAAAAGCAACAGGCCATCATGGACCTCTACCGGAAAGCCGGAGCCAACCCGGCTTCCGGATGTATTCCCATGCTGTTGCAAATGCCCATATTGTTTGCCATGTTCGAGTTTTTTCCTTCGGCCATCCAACTGCGGCAACAGTCGTTTTTGTGGGCACATGACCTTTCCACCTACGATTCTATTCTGCATCTCCCCTGGAATATCCCGTTTTACGGCGACCACGTTAGTCTGTTTACCCTTCTCATGACCGTCTCTACCATCATGTACACCTACATGAACAACAAAATGATGGGATCACAAACACAGGCCATGCCGGGTATGAAAACCATGATGTACATTATGCCCATTATGTTCCTGGGGATTTTTAACAACTATGCTTCCGGATTGAGTTATTACTATTTCCTGGCCAATATCATTACTTTCCTGCAAATGTGGCTTTTCAAATATGCCATCAATGAGGATAAATTGCGCAAGCAGATTGAAGCCAACAAGAAAAAACCGCGAAAAAAATCCAATTTCCAGAAACGGTTGGAAGAAGCGGCCAAGCAAAGAGGTTACCAGAAAAAATAGCCTGCCGCTGAAAATCATTCATTCGCCCCAACGAAAAAGCCAAGAGGCCTATTGAATCTGTGATTCAACAGGCCTCTTCATATTTTATCCGGAGAATCTTTCCGTAAAAAGGGAGTTTAAAAAATGAAATACAACTTTTTTCCCATTGGCATGGAAAACCCAAGGGCCGGCAGCTTGCTTTATTTAGAACAAAAAAATATTTACTACTTTCTATCCAAATAATAAGCCAGCGTATGATCGCGGATAAAATCACGGAAATCACGGGTCATTTTCACCGTCACCCCCTCAAAGATGCAAGCATGAAAAGGACAAGTGGGACGGTTTAACGGGCACCTGGTTACTTCCAGTTTTCCCTCGACAGACTCATAAATCTCCAGCAGGGTGATATTCTCGGGAGCTTTAGCCAGAAAAAAACCACCGGCCGGCCCCCTTGTAGAACCTAAAAACCCGTCTTTTACCAACTTCTGCATGACTTTTGAAATATGGAATCTCGAACTCCCTGTCTTTTCGGCGAGATGATTGACATTAATCTGGCCGTGATGCCCCTGTTGGGCAATGATAATCATGGAGTGAAAAGCAATGGAAGCCGCTTCCGTTAAATTAACAATTTTCGCCATTAACGTTATTTTTAGTATTTAATTGCAAAAATAGTTATTCCATAGCATCTTTTTGTTATTTTGTCACAAAATTAGTGGGATTTATAACCATTTAAAATAGCCGTGGGATTCTGCTGTGCGTTTGGGAATTCTGCCTATTTTTGACGCTGCAAAAGCGTTCTCCGCCATGATCAATATTCTTCCCATTGTAAAGCAAACCTTGCTCATCACCTTTTTTGTCTTGTCGATGATGCTCATCATCGAGTATCTCAACGTTTTTACGAAAGGTTTATGGAGCAAAGGACTGGAAAAGAGCCCTTGGAAACAGATCTTACTGGGGGCTTTTCTCGGGGTGACCCCCGGATGTCTCGGAGCATACACGGCTGTTTCTTTATACGTTCACGACATTATAGGAAACGGAGCCTTGGTAGCCACCATGATTGCCACATCGGGCGATGAGGCCTTTATGATGTTCACTCTTTTTCCCGAAAAGGCATTACTGCTCAATTTGGCCCTTTTTGTCATTGCTGTACTGGCCGGGCTATTGGTGGACCGGTTCTTTAAAAGAAAGTTCCTCCTGCATGCCGCCAAAAATCATCTGCATGTGCATGAAATACCGGAATGTACCGGTTTCCCCAAAAAGAAAAGATTTTGGGAACAGCTCAAACACATAACCCCCGTACGAGCCCTTATGCTTATGAGCATCCTGTTTTTTGTAACCTTTATCACATTGGACGAGCATTTGGCCCAAGGGAGTTTTCACGGTATTTTACATGCTGCAGCTGCCGAACCGGGCCATTCCGATCCGGTTTGGATAAAAATTACATTTTTTTCGGTATTGTTCTTGTCCACATTGGTTATCCTGATCGTCAATGACCACTTTCTCGAAAAACACCTTTGGGGCCATATTATCCGGAAACATTTCTCGAAAATCTTTTTATGGACCTTCTTTACACTCCTTTTTGTTGCGCTATTAATGAAACATTTTGATTTACGGCATCTGATTCAACACAACCTGTTCTGGGTTTTGATAGCAGCTGTTTTGATCGGGATCATCCCCGAATCGGGTCCCCATCTGATTTTTGTTATGCTTTTTGCCAGCGGAGCTATTCCCGTGAGCATCCTGCTGGCCAGTTCCATTGTTCAGGATGGACATGGCAGTCTGCCCCTGCTGGCCGAGTCGCGCAGAAGTTTTATCATTGTCAAATTGCTGAACATAGCCGTAGGTTTCTTAATCGGCCTGGCCGGATTAGGCCTCGGAATCTAAAAATCATTACCTTTGACCAAATGAACTTATCAGACAAAACAACATGAAATCCATTCTCATTCCCGTTGACTTTTCCGAAGGCAGCTTCCATTCGTGCCGTTATGCCCTGGAACTCATTGAAGACCAAAGAGTCACCCTTCATTTGTTTCACATATACAATGACCAGATTATGTTGCCCGATGCCGGCATGCCGGAAGCCATGGATAATGAAATGTTTTTGAACACCGACCTGATCATGGCGCTAAAAGAACAGGCAGAACAACAAATGAAAGAGTTAAAAAAACAGGTGGAATCCCTTATCAAAACTTCGGGAAAACAAGCTTCGGTTCGTACCTTGTTGCAAGGCGGAGATCCCCGGTGGGAAATTACCGAAACCTGCAAAGAACTGCACCCCGACCTTTTGGTAATGGGTACCCGGGGCACCGGGAAAAAAGGATTTCTCGAAGGAAGTATGGCCGCCCACATCATGGATAAAGCCCCCGTGCCGGTACTGGCCGTTCCCGAAGACTATGTGGAATTCAAACTGAAAAACATCCTGTATCCTACCGCTTTTAATGATTTGGACATCCATACTTTACAGCAAATCTTTTCTTTATTGAAACCCCTCCGTTTTAAAATCCATGTTTGCCATTTTCATTTGGCAAAAAAGGAAAAGAAAACCGATATCCTGATGGAAGAACTGGAGAAGGCCTTTGAAAAAGAAAAAACAGAAAGGAAAATAGCTTTTTATCTTGAAGAAGCCGGGGACAAAGAAACGGCGTTAAAAAATTTCACTCAGCAACACCACATTGATCTGTTGGCCTTTTTCCCCGAAAAGAAAAAACCTTTTGAATATCTTTTTTCTTCTCACCATCTGCACAAAAAGGATTTCTTTAAGTTGAAACTGCCCCTTTTGGCAGTACCGGAAAGTTGACAAGCAGCCGGCAAAACGGCTTTGCATTGAGAGAATACACAGAAATCCCAAGTTAACTATGAGATCGCGTCGTCGTACCTTCTCGCGATAGGGAGGTTTTTTAAGTATAACGGCTTAATGGAAAAAATGGTTGGTATTTTTTATTCATAACCTTTGATTTACTGCAAAACTTAATATAACCAACGTTTCAGAGCTTTTGACCAACCATTTTGTCTATTAAGCCACATTTTACAATGGTAAATGTTTTAATTTCGCTTTTTTAAAATCATGGCGATGGCTACCGCACTTTCCGTAGAAAAATTTTTACCCCTGACCGATACCCTCCCGCTCGTGGATGTTCGTTCGCCGGCAGAGTTTGCCCAAGGGCATATTCCGGGCGCGGTAAACATTCCTTTATTCAATAACGATGAAAGGGCCATTGTAGGCATCGGCTATAAAAACGGCGGCAAAGAACATGCTGTGCAACTCGGTTTGGAGATCGTAGGCCCCAAGTTGGCAGGATTTGTAAAACAGGCCAAGCAACTGGCTCCGAAAAAAGAGATTTTGGTACATTGCTGGCGGGGCGGCATGCGTTCAGGTAGCATGGCCTGGCTTTTTGAAACCGCCGGCATAAAAGCCTATACCCTCGAGGGTGGCTATAAAGCCTATCGCCAACACATCCGTGCCCGTTTCTCCGATCCCGTCAAAATGATCGTCCTCGGCGGCTTTACCGGAAGCGGCAAAACGGATATCCTGAAAGAACTACAGAAGCGAGGGGAACAGTTTATTGATATCGAAGCCCTTGCACATCATAAAGGTTCGGTTTTCGGGCCATTGGGACAAGAACCACAACCCACCAACGAACAGTTTGAAAACAATTTGGCCGATGTTTGGCGAAAATTTGATTTTTCAAAGAGGATATGGGTAGAAGACGAAAGCCGCCAACTGGGAAAATGTGTTTTGCCTGACCCGCTGTTTTTCCAATTACGAAAAGCCCCTTTGATAAAGCTCATCGTCCCGAAACCCGAACGCGAAAAGCGATTGGTTAAAGAATATGGCGGCTTTAAAAAAGAAGCGTTGATAGAGCAGTTGGTAAAGATCAGAGAACGGCTGGGCGGTCAGTATCTGAAAGAAGCATTGACAGCTTTGGAAAATAACGATTTGCATAAAGTGGCCGGACTGGCTTTACGCTATTACGACAAAGCATATGCCCACGGTGCTGCACAACGCCCGCCGGAGAAAGTTTTTGAGCTGACGGTGGATAAGGATGACCCGGAAGAAAATGCACTGATGATTTTGAAATTTGTTGAATCAAAACCAAATGTTCATGAAATTTTTTCATTCGAAATTCACACAGACGAATGAAAAAAATTTTAGGGGAAAGCGAAGCGGTTCCCCCTGTAAAAAAAAGATTTTGCATTTTATCTTTATGGCAAAATGGTTTTTTACAGGGGAAATTCACAACCCATTGAGATTCTTTAGACACTTGAAAATTTGATATTTGAAACTTATGAATAATCCCATTTATCTCGATTATAATGCCACGACCCCCATAGCCCCGGAAGTGGCTGAAGCCATGCGCCCCTTTATGGAGGCTTATTTCGGAAATCCCTCCAGTACCCATGCCTACGGCATAAAAACCAAAATGGCAGTGGAAAAAGCAAGGCAACAGGTGGCTGCCCTCCTACATTGCGAACCATCCGAGATTATTTTTACCAGCGGCGGCACCGAATCAAACAACTACGCCATAAAAGGCATTGCTTTGGCCAACAAGCACAAAGGCAACCACATCATTACTTCGGCAGTGGAACATCCGGCGGTTTTTGAGGTTTGCCGTTACCTTGAAACACAAGGTTTTGAAATTACCACACTTCCCGTTGACGAATATGGTATCATCCGCGTGGAAGATCTGAAGGCCGCCATACGTCCGGAAACCATACTCATTACCATAATGCACGCCAACAACGAAGTAGGAAGCATCCAGCCGGTAGAAGAAATTGGAAAAATCGCACGCGAAAAAGGAATTTTTTTTCATAGTGATGCAGCCCAATCCCTCGGAAAAATTGAGGTGGATGTTCAAAAAATGGGCGTTGATCTGTTAAGTGTGGCAGGCCACAAACTCTATGCCCCCAAAGGAATCGGCGCCTTATATATCCGTCACGGCGTGCATCTTGAAAAACTTATCCACGGAGCCGACCACGAACAAAACCTGCGGGCAGGAACAGAAAACGTATTGGAAATAGTGGGGTTAGGAAAAGCATGTGCCCTGGCCAAAGAGCATCTTACGGAAAACAGGGAACATTACCGGAAAACCCGTGACTATCTGCATAAACTGCTTCGTGAAGCATTGCCCGGCATCAAATTGAACGGACATCCCGAAAAACGCCTTCCCAATACACTGAGCATTTCTTTTCCGAGGGTTGAAGCCAACACCCTGCTGGACCGGCTCGAAGGGGTAGCAGCCTCTGCCGGCGCCGCTTGTCATTCCGAAAGCATTGATGTTTCTGCTGTGCTTGAGGCCATGCTCGTCCCCATAGATTACGCCATGGGGACCATACGATTTTCCACCGGCCGCAACCTGACCATGAATGAGGTAAAAAGAGCAGCCGAAGAAATTATCCGTACGGTTCAGTTACTCATGCCGGAAGAAAACAAAACAAATACCTCCCCAAGCAAAGCAAAAGAAAAAGAGATTAAACTCACCCATTACACCCACGGATTGGGTTGTGCCTGTAAAATACAGCCCCAACATTTGGAAACGGTTTTGTCCAAACTCAAACCGCTTTTCGACCCCAAAGTATTGGTGGGAACCGAAACTTCTGATGATGCCACCGTGTACCGGATAAACGACACAACAGCCATAGTTCAAACACTGGATTTTTTTACCCCCATTGTAGATGATCCGTACGATTTCGGAGCCATTGCAGCTGCCAACGCCCTGAGCGACATCTATGCCATGGGGGCCAAACCGCTCTTTGCATTAAATATCGTAGGTTTTCCGGAGGACACGCTGCCCTTGTGGGTTTTGGAAGAAATCCTGAAGGGAGCACAGGACAAAGCCACCGAAGCGGGCATTGCTATTCTCGGCGGTCATACCATTGAAGACCCGGAACCAAAGTACGGCATGGTGGTCACCGGAAGTGTTCATCCGGATAAAATTATGAAAAACGAAGGGGCACAACCCGGCGACCGGCTTATTCTCACCAAACCACTGGGTACCGGTATTTTGTCCACCGCTATAAAACGCGGCATGGCCGATGAACAAACCCGCCGGAAAGTAACACAACTTATGGCTACACTCAACAAGGTTCCCGCGGAGATCATGCTGGCTTTTGATGTACATGCCTGCACCGATGTTACCGGATTCGGTTTGTTGGGACATTTGAAAGAAATGAGTACCGCTTCCCGTTGTGATGTGGAAATTGCTTTTGATGAAGTACCGTTTCTAGAAGAAGTCAAAAATTTCGCTACAGCCGGAATCATTCCCGGTGGCACCTACAACAACCTGGAATTTGTAAGCGACTTTGTAACATTTGGCACATTGCCCCGAACCTCCCGTCTCCTCTTGTGCGATGCCCAAACCTCCGGTGGTTTACTTATTGCTTTGCCAGAGAACGAGGCCACAGAATATTTGAACCGGTTAAAGGAAAACCAGCTCTTTGATGCTGCTGTCATTGGACATTTTACCCAACAAGGTACCGGAAAAATCACCATTGTTTAAGAGGACATGAAACAAAAAAGCCTTGGAAACTTCCGTATCCAAGGCCTTGCGGAGAGAGGGGGATTCGAACCCCCGGTACCCTTTGACAGGTACGCCGGTTTAGCAAACCGGTGGTTTCAGCCACTCACCCACCTCTCC
>CAYYRE010000125.1:0-9357 GCA_964473895.1 uncultured Lentimicrobiaceae bacterium
TGAGCGGCAAATGGGATTCGAACCCACGACCCTCAGCTTGGGAAGCTGATGCTCTACCAACTGAGCTACTGCCGCAATTATATTGGTACGGGAAAATCCGGAAGTTGCTTTCTGCAAAAGTTTACCTGCAGCGCTATCCGTCTGTTTTCTCTGTCCCGAATATTTCAAAAGAACACGGGAGCCCCCGAATACAGCCGCAAAAGTAAAAAATATTTTTTGTTTACACGGAATTTTTTGGAATATTCGGTAAAGAGGTGAATGATGAGAGGAAGGGGGAAGCATGCGGGGTAAATAGTTGTTTTAAAAAGATTGAAAAAAAATTATTTTCCAACGATTCAATTATTGGAAAAACACTACCTTGGTACCCATAAAGAGGAACTCAAGGAGGCAAAAGATTTAACAGTTATGCTTCTTTGGCATTGACCCAGTAAGATTTTGTCATTGTAAGATCAAATGTTATGAACAATAAGTGGTATTGACATGGTTTCAATGGGAATCAGATTGATGATGCGGAATTACACAGATAAAAATATGCGGTTATGAAAAAAATATTAAAGGTTTTCATTTCAACCGGTTTACTGGCTCTTACTCTTTTTAGTTGCGTAAAACCAAAAGACTTCGCAACAGCTCCGGGACTTGCCGTGTATAAAACAAAAGGAAATTATTTTAATAAAGCCTTTGTTTTTATGAATTCCTCAGGTATTTATATGATACCAAGCTATTATAATCCAAGGTATAATTTAATTGATTCATTTATTAAAATAACCAATAATGATACGGTATATACTCAAAGGGCTAAACTTGTTCATGGCTACATACTTGCTACAGAATGGAGCAAAGATATGGTATTCCTGAATCTAACCTTCGCAGAATTTCTTAAATATCAAATAGAGCATAATACCGGCAGTATCCCGGTTAAGATACTTAAGGAGCATATACTTGATGCTGATCCTTTCATGGAGTTATACTATGATCCGAACCGTCCGCGAAAATATGAACTTTCCGACTCTGGAGAGATCAACAGAATGATTAAAAATGGAGAATTGGGAAAATATTTTAAACGTCTAAAGTGATAATACAGGGTAGTATTCCTTTCTGTGAGACCAGTGATGGTATAGAAATTTGTATAAGCGATGAAAATCTGCTTAAGTTTTGATTGGATGTTACAATATCACAGCATCAGGAATTACAAAAAACTTTATAACGAAGGTCTTCAAAAAAATACTTTATGAATTTTAAACAACCAAACCATGAAAAAAATTGTTATTCTTTCATTGATTATTTTGATGGCCGGTTGTTGTAAAGATTTCTACTTTGCGCCTGTTTCAGTAACCATCTTGAAAGACAACCATCCCCTGGGAAAACAGAATATTTCCCCCACCTTCTATTATCTTGATGAAAACGGAAAGGAAAATATACTTCAGTATGAGGGTGCCGATACGGCCACTTATCTGATCAATCAAAGCTCGGAACTGAAAAGGATTAGTTTTAGACCCCAAACCCTTTTTATAAAATATTCCAAATTGTTGAAAACAGATACACTGGAAATACTTCTCGACTATGCCTGTGATGAAAAAAGCAAGTGTAGTTGCAATGACATCGTGCTAAAGTACATGAAGTATAAAGGTGAATTATTAAAAGATCATATCATCAGAAAATAGGGTACCTGTTGAGATAAAACCGGGCTTATTTTGAGCTGTCCGGTTAAAACACCGTATCCCCGGCCCAAAGATAATTTGGGGGGTTGCCGGGATGATAACCGTTACCGGTATCGAAAATCGTCCTACCTTTGCGCTGAAAAAACCGAACATCATCGTATCATAACCATAAATTGTACTTCGTTTTATGGCACTACAAAATCAAACCGGTGGAACGTTCTCATCCTTTTCGGCGTTTGTGTATAAAAACCGGTACCGGCTACTTTTTGCAGGGATTGGGCTCATCTTTTTTTTATACATGTTTGTGGATGTTATGGAAGTGGATGCGGCACAGTATGCGCTGATTTCCATGGAGATGAGCATTACCAAAAGTTTTCTTCATGTCTATCAGCTGGGGAAGGATTATCTCGACAAGCCCCCTTTGTTGTTTTGGTTGTCTTCACTTTCTTTTATGCTGCTTGGCATTTCGAATTTTGCTTATAAACTGCCTGCCGTTTTGGTGGCCTTGCTGGGAATATACAGTACCTATCGTTTTGCGCGCCAATGGTATTCAAAAGAAACCGCGCTGTTTTCGGCGCTTATTCTGGCTACCAGTCAGGCCATGTTCCTGATGGTAAACGATGTGCGAACAGACGTTATTTTGCTGGGATTTACCATGTTTTCCGTATGGCAGTTGAGCGAGTACCTTACCGGCCGGAAATGGCGCCCGCTCATCCTGTCGGGAATAGGCATCGGATGTGCCATGTTGGCCAAAGGGCCTCTCGGACTTATGATTCCGGCAGTGGCTTTCGGTTCGCACCTTTTATTAAAAAGAGAATGGAAAAAAATATTCGATTTCCGGTGGCTCCTCCTCCTGTTGATTGTCGCCCTGGTTTTGTTACCCATGAGTTACGGCTTGTATACCCAATTTGATTTGCATCCCGAAAAGGTGGTTTACGGATTGAAAGGGCCGTCGGGTTTGAAGTTTTTTTTCTGGACACAAAGTTTTGGCCGGATTACCGGCGCAAATTATTGGCACAACGATGCGGGTTATTTTTATTTTTTTCAAACGATTCTCTGGGATTTTCAGCCCTGGATTCTTTTATTTATTCCTGCTTTACTGTTGAAACTGGGCGATGTGTTCCGGCATCGAAATAAAGACCGGGCATCGCAAGAGTTTGTTTCGCTTGCCGGATTTGTTTTGCCGTTTATTGCATTTTCTTTTTCGCATTACAAACTGCCTCATTACCTGTTTGTTTTGTTTCCTTTTGCCGCTGTTATTACCGCCGATTTTATCATAAAACTGAAACCAAAGGAGAAGTTGCTGGCCGGTAAAATCCAATTCGGCCTCATGCACTTTTTTTGGTTGTTGGTGATGGTGGGTCTTCTCTTTGTTTTTCCTGTCCGGCATGTTCTGTTACCCGTTATACTCCTGCTGTTGTATGTTGTCTTTTTTGTGGTTTTTAAAAAATTGAACAGCGCTGCCGAAAAAATTGTCATCCCCACGGTGGTAGTAGCCATAGCTTTTAATTTGATGATGGCGGTTCATTTTTATCCCCGGCTGCTGACTTACCAGGCCGCATCACAGGCCGGGAAATATGTTGTGAAAAACCATATTCCCGTTGCCGGGATCAAATTCCTGAAAAACCCCGGTCTTTCATTTGCTTTTTATGCAAAAGATATCCGTATCCCTATCGCTACACTTAACAACCTGAAAAAGGGGGACTATCTTTTTGTTGATGAAAAGGATCTGGCCAAAATAAAAAAACAACAACGTAAGTTTGTCGTCGTTAAAACGTTTCCTTCTTTTCGAGTAACACACCTTACCCCCACATTTCTTAACAAAAGGACCAGGAAACGGGTACTCAAAACCAGGTATTTGATCCGGTTGCAATAAATCCTTATCGCAGGAATTCCCATGGCATATCGCAGAAAAAAACCAAAAAATGAGGATAAAATGCTACTTTTGTAAGAACAGAGAACAAACCCCAAAAACAGGTGTGGTTTCCGGCCAAAACTTTCTTTTGGGGACAAACCGGTAAGATGGAACTTTCGGAGATAATATACAAACCCATTGGAGTGATCCGGTCGCCTTTCAAACAGGCAAAAGGAACCCCCATACAGCCTACAGCCTCCGTTGACAACGATGGTGTGGTGGAGTTGTTACCCGACTATAAAGAAGGGCTGCAAGACCTGGAAAAATTCTCACACATTTTTTTGATTTACCATTTTCATTTGGCCAAAAAGGGGGCTTTAATGGTAAAGCCGTTTATGGATGATGCCGAACACGGTATCTTTTCCATGCGAGCTCCCAGCAGGCCGAATCCCATAGGGATTTCCATAGTGCGCCTCATCAAAATCGAAGGCCGTTTGTTGTACATCAAAGATGTGGACATTATTGACGGAACGCCTCTTTTGGACATCAAGCCTTATGTGCCGGCATTTGATTTCAGAGAAGTGTCAAAAACAGGATGGCTTGAACAGAATGTCCGGAAACTTAATGAAACAAAAGATGACGAAAGATTTGTAAAATAACTGTTGCCTTCGGACGAGGCCCTGTTTTCCGGGAAACTTTTTTTGATGGAAAGCGCCCGGGATCTCCGGAAGTTTTGTTAATTTTACAGCAACAAGCAAAGCAACAAGTTGTTTTATGCCCCTCCTTGCCAAGGCAAAATGTCTGAACGTTTGGTTTGCCGGCAGCAACCGATATGAAGGGTTCCGGGAAACCGAAAGCCGGGAACTTGGCGGATGAGTATAAAAAAACAGGAAAACCATAAAAATAGATACACAATGGCAACATGGCAAATTTTGATAGCGGCAGGCATTATCGCCTTTATTTTTGAGATTTTCACGGTGGGATTCATCTCGGGGTCGGTGGGCATCGGATTCTTTTTTGCGGCAGCAGGCAATTACTTAGGCCTTTCCACCCAATGGCAAATCGTATTGTTTGCCTTTGGCGTTACTTTTACTTATTTTCTGATTCGCCCGGTCATCAACAAATACGGATATGGAAAAGAAGCCGTAAAAACCAATCGCGATGCCCTTGTGGGAAAAACCGGAAAAGTGTCCGAAGAGATCAACTCCGAAAAACATACCGGCAGGGTGGCCATTGATGGTGATGACTGGAAAGCCGAAACCCGCAAACAAGCCGTCATTAAAAAAGGCACAACGGTGAAAGTATTGGATATTGAAAGCATCGTTTTAATTGTTGAACCTTTAAACTAAAAAATTATGGGAGCTATTATCATTTCGGGGGCTATTGCCCTGTTTGTTTTCATTTCGGCCCTGTGGGGATTTAAGATTATTCAGCAGGCGGAAGTTATGGTTATTGAAAGGTTGGGAAAATACAGCCGGACGCTGCATTCGGGAATAAATATTATCTGGCCGGTGATTGACAAACCGAGAAACATTACCTGGCGCTATGTGGTGGAAGGGCTGGATGGCCGGAAACATATCCGTTTTAAGGAAAGGTCGCGGATTGATTTGCGTGAAACGGTTTATGATTTCCCACGGCAAAATGTAATCACCAAAGATAATGTGAGTGTACAGATCAATGCCATTTTGTATTTTCAGATTATGGATCCGGTAAAAGCCATATATGAAATTGAAAACCTGCCCGATGCCATTGAAAAGCTCACCCAAACCACCTTGCGGAATGTCATCGGTGAGTTGGAACTGGACGAATCGTTGAGTTCGCGCGATACCATCAACTCCAAGCTGCGGATGATTTTGGACGAAGCCACCAACAAATGGGGCGTTAAAATCAACCGGGTGGAATTGCAGGACATCAATCCGCCGGAAGATATCAAACAAGCCATGGAAAAGCAGATGCGTGCCGAACGCGACCGCCGGGCAGCTGTCTTGGAAGCCGAGGGATTGAAAAAAGCCAAAATCCTTCAGGCCGAAGGCTTTCGCGAAAGTGAAATAAAAAAAGCAGAAGGGGAAAAACAATCTGAGATATTACGCGCCGAAGGTCAGGCACAGGCACGCATCCGTAAAGCCGAAGCCGAAGCACAGGCCATTCAGTTGGTGAGCAATGCCATTGAAACCAAAAACGGAAACCCCATCCATTACCTGATTGCTACACAGTACATCAATACATTACAGGAAATGGTCAGCGGCAAAGACAACAAAACGGTTTACATTCCCTTTGAAGCTACCGGCGTTTTGGGCTCGCTGGGAAGCATTAAAGAGATGTTTAAAGAATAACTTTTTTTGTTGGCGACCGGTGATGAGTGCCTGTGTATGAGTCCGGAAAGGTTTTATTGGTTATTGAAGTTTGTATGCGGAATTGTGGCTTGGAACCTGCGCCAGGCTCCGGAGGAGTTCCTTTGGAAGATAGGAGCGGGTAGCCCACAGACGGCGGCGGCTGAGAAGCTGCGGCGGGCGGCGCGACAACGAAGCGCCCGCCCGCCGCATAGCTGAACGGTGCTGCCGGCGAGGACTACAAGCGGATAGCCCGTCCGGCGCCCTTATAACACAAAACTGTCAGTTCACCGCTAAAAAAAGTTATAGAAATAGCGGTAATAAAAAGAAAAAATAACTAATTTTGCAGCCTTGTTTTAAAAGGTCCGGAATTGGTGTAAGAATTTACGCGTCAATTTTTTAAAGCAAGTGGAAATATTGTTTAACCCGTTTCATTTTCACAAGTACCGGATGGATGAGATGAAACACAAGTAATTTTTAATGTCAGAAAACGAAAAAAACATCAACGAAGTGCCCGAAACGGAAGCCAACGTGGATGAAACTAAAGCAGCAGAAGTAAACGCTGAAAAAGAGGAAGTGCCTGCTGAAGAACCTCAAACGGAAACTGCTCCCGAAGCGGAGAAAACGGAAGAACCCAAGGCGGAGGCGACGGAACCTGAAACAAAAACGGAAGAAACGCCGGAAGAAACACCTGCCGAAGCACCTCAGGCGGCGGAAGCCAAAGAAGCGGAAACCGCAGAAAAAGCCCCGGAAGCAGCTGCCGATGAACCGGAAGCGTTTGACTGGGACGCCTTGAACACCAAACAGGATGGGTACAGCAAGGAGCAGCGTACCAAGCTGGAGGAGATGTACAGCAAAACGCTGAGTTCAATTACCGAACACGAAGTGATTGAAGGAACGGTGGTTTCCATTAGCCCGCGCGAAGTGGTGGTCAATATCGGCTACAAATCGGACGGTGTGTTGCCTTTCAACGAATTTCGTTACAATCCCGACTTGAAAGTGGGGGATACTGTGGAGATTTACGTTGAAAACCAGGAGGATGCTTCGGGACAGATGATTCTTTCGCATAAAAAAGCGCGTATCCTGAAATCCTGGGAACGGATTAACGAGGCGTACGAAAAAGAAGAAATCATAAACGGTTATGTGAAAAGCCGTACCAAAGGCGGTTTGATCGTTGATGTATTCGGTATTGAGGCTTTCCTGCCCGGTTCGCAAATTGATGTGAAACCCATTCGCGATTACGATGTTTTTGTGAATAAAACCATGGAGTTTAAGGTGGTGAAGATCAACCAGGAATACAAAAACGTGGTGGTTTCGCACAAAGCACTTATCGAAGAGGAACTGGAAGCCCAGAAAGTGGAAATTATTGCCAAACTCGAGAAAGGTCAGGTGCTGGAAGGTACCGTTAAAAATATTACCTCCTACGGTGTATTTATCGATCTGGGCGGTGTGGATGGTTTGATCCATATTACCGACCTGTCGTGGGGACGTATTAACCATCCTTCGGAAGTGGTGGAACTGGATCAGAAATTGAAAGTGGTCATCCTCGACTTTGACGAAAACAAAAAACGGATTGCCCTCGGTTTGAAACAGCTGACACCCCATCCGTGGGATTCGCTGGACGAAAACCTGAAAGTTGGCGACAAGGTGAAAGGAAAAGTGGTAGTGATTGCCGATTATGGTGCTTTCATTGAAATATCTCCCGGTGTGGAAGGGCTGATCCATGTTTCGGAAATGTCGTGGTCGCAGCATTTGCGTACGGCCCAGGATTTCCTGAAAGTAGGTGATGAAGTGGAAGCTGTAATCTTGACCCTGGACCGTGAAGAACGCAAAATGTCGCTCGGCATGCGCCAGCTGATTCCGGATCCGTGGAAAGACATTCGCGACCGTTATCCGGTGGGATCCAAGCATACTGCCACGGTACGTAACTTCACCAACTTCGGTATTTTTGTGGAAATTGAAGAAGGCGTGGATGGTTTGATTCACATCAGTGACCTTTCCTGGTCGAAGAAAATCAAACATCCGGCCGAGTTTACCAAAATCGGTGAAAAAATCGATGTGGTGGTGCTGGATGTGGACGAAGAAAACCGCCGTTTGAGCTTAGGTCACAAACAGCTGGAAGAAAATCCCTGGGATGTGTTCGAAACGGTATTTACCCCCGGTTCGGTTCATGAAGGTACGGTGATTAATGTGGTGGATCGTGGTGCCGTGGTGGCATTGCCTTACGGCGTGGAAGGTTTTGTACCGACCCGTCACATGAAAAAACAGGATGGTACCAGCCTGAAGGTGGATGATAAGGTGGATTTCAAAGTGATTGAGTTTTCGAAAGACAACAAGAAGATTATTCTTTCGCATGTGGAAACCTATCAGGAACCTGAAAAACGGAAAGGTTCTTCCAAAGAATCGGACAACAAAAACACCAAACGTGCAGTGAAAAAGTTGAACGAAAAACTGGAAAAAACCACTTTGGGTGACCTGGATGTTTTGGCTAACCTGAAACAGGACCTCGAAAAAGAAGAAAAGAAAAAGAAATAGTTTCTTTTCTGTCTGATGATAAAAATCCCCTTCTTTTTCAAGGAGGGGATTTTTTTTGGCCGTAAGGGCAAAAGAATCTTTTTCAGGAGATTGGCCGGAATCCGGATGGATTGACCTATTTTTGTGAAAAATGAGAGAGATACAACATGACTGATTTTCGTGTTACCATTCTGGGAAACGGCTCGGCGGTGCCCACTGCCTGGCAAAACCCTTCGGCGCAGCTGATCCGGTACGAACACCACCGCTTTTTGCTGGATTGCGGAGAAGGAACCCAGATGCAAATGATCAAATACCAGGTTTCGTACAGAAGCCTCACCCGGATTTTTATCAGCCATTTGCACGGCGATCATTATTTCGGACTGATCGGGTTGATTTCCACATTACACCTTTATGGCCGCGAAAAGCCATTGCATGTTTACGGCCCGGCACCGTTGGAAGAGATTATCCGGTTGCAGTTGAAAGTGTCGGACACCCGGTTGAAGTTTCCGTTGTTGTTTCATCCTTTGCCTCCCGCCGGTGTGCTTTTTGAAGATGAACATTTCAGGGTGCTTTGTTTTCCGCTTTCCCACAGGATAGCCACCTGGGGATTCCGCTTTGAAGAAAAGTTAAGGGAACGTAACCTGCGAAAAGATTTTGTGGCAAAATACCATCCCGGTGTGGAACAGATGCACCGGATCAAGCAGGGGGATGATTTTATTTTGCCCGATGGGAGAATTTTGCCCAACAGCCTGATGACGCTGGACCCACCGGTTCCCCGCAGCTATGCTTATTGTTCCGACACGGCCTATGACGAACGGGTCATTCCGTATGTGAAAGGGGCCGACTTGTTGTACCACGAGGCTACTTTTGACGATGACATGCAGCAAAAGGCAGCGGAGAAATTTCATTCTACTGCCCGGCAGGCAGCCCAGATTGCTGCCAAAGCCCGTGTGCAAAAACTTTTGATTGGGCATTTTTCGGCCCGGTTTTCTTCGCCGGA
>CAYYRE010000126.1:0-9300 GCA_964473895.1 uncultured Lentimicrobiaceae bacterium
GGTCCAGTAGCTCAGTTGGATAGAGCAGCAGCCTTCTAAGCTGCGGGTCGTGGGTTCGAATCCCGCCTGGATCACAAAAGCAGAACCTTACAGGTTCTGCTTTTTTTATCTCTCCCCTTCTGTTTTGGTGGAAGTTTCGCTGAAAACGGGAAATATCAACCGTACCAAGGCACCGCCCTCCCGGGTATTGGAGAGTTGCAGCTCCCCTTCAAAATAATGGATGATCATCCGTGCAAAATGGAGGTTCAATCCGGTTTTACGATCCGAGTGCCGGATACCGGGGGTAAACGAAAGCATACTGGCTTCCAGCATACTTTGGGGAAAACCAGGCCCCTTGTCTTGTACTGCACAGACGAACTTACCCTGTTCTTTTTTCAGGGTAACACGTACCGGAAAACGGTTGCCCGTATATTCCAAAGCATTTTCCAAAATAATCCGGCATAATTTATCAAGATATTTACTGTCGGCTTTTACTGTACCGGTGTTTACCGTAGAGGAAAAAAGCAATTGGCTTGCAGCAACGCCTTGTTCCTTTCTGAACCTTTTCAGAAAATCCTGAAGAAACTCCGGCAGCGAAAAGAGTTCCAATTTCAAAGCCGCCAACCCGGTAGCCTGAAGCTGGGATATGTTCAATGCCTGATACGAAAACTTCTCCAGCCGACGTGTGGAAACATCCAGAATTTCAAGATATTCATTTAATTCACCGGGCAGGTCATGCATTTTCAGTAATTCCACACCACCAAGGATACCGTTGAGCGGCGTACGCAACTCATGGCTTACCATATGCAGGAAATCGTTTTTTGTGGCATCCAATTTTTGAAGGTCTTTCAATGCAATGGTCAGCTTTTTGTTGGCTTCTTCCAGCTCACGGGTACGTTCCCGCACTTTCTTCTCCAACAAGTCGTTCAGCAGTTTCAATTCCTGACGCCGCTGTTTCAATTCGATATGGGTGGCCACACGGGCCAGCAGTTCCTCGGCACGAAAGGGCTTTTCAATATAATCAACGCCACCTGCAGCAAACGCTTTGGCCAGGCTTTCCGTATCGGTTTTAGCCGTTAAAAAAATGACCGGGGTCTCTTTGTAGACATCCTTTTCTTTGATCTTCCGGCAAGTTTCATAACCATTCATCCCGGGCATCATAATATCCATCAGAATCAGGTCGAAAACGGTACCGGCTGTCCATTCCAACGCCTGCTCGCCGCTGTCGGCAAATTCAATGGCATAATTTTGCCCGGAAAGCAAGCCGGCTACCACCTCAATGTTGCGTGGATTATCATCAACGATAAGGATCTTCGTGTTCCTTTCTTCTTTGGTACTCATGATAATACTTTTTTAATTGTCCGGTAAAATCCGGCAACCCATCAATCAATTGTTTTTCTTTTTCCAATAAAAAGTTTTTATTGGCAACGAGTAACTTTTCCCCGTAACGTACAAGTTCTTCCGCTTCATATCTTTCTCCCAGATCTATCAACAAAAGGGCCAGTTTTTTGACTTCTTCACGGGGCCTTATGCCCAAAAGCTGTTCTCTTAACGGCAGGATTTCGGATAACATGACCTTTTCGATCTCAACATAATGTTCCAGCATTCCTTTTGAAACGGTGAACGGGATTTTTTTCTCTTTTGTTGTTGCCTCATATTTTAAATACTGCATTAAAACCGACAAGATTTCCGAAAGGGTCGCCGGCTTGCGCAGATAATTGTCAAATCCCTTTCGGGTAAATTTATTCTCTTCGAACTCTGTGGCCGAGGCTGTAAGTGCCACAATGGGAATGTGAGACCATTCGGTATGGCTTCGAATGATTTCCGTAGCCTGCAACCCATCCATTACCGGCATGCGAATATCCATAAAGATCAGGTCCACCTTATTTTCTTTGAGTATATCCAAGGCTTCTTTACCATTGGCAGCCTCCAAAATATTGAAAGGATAATCTTCCAAAACAGCTTTCATGACGATCCGGTTGTTCAACGTATCATCCACCACCAGGATATCTGCGGGTTTAAAATGGATATCCTCGGGAATAACCGCAGTCTTTTCCGCCGGAGGTTTTTCCGATAAGGAGATGCCGGGTAAGACAACCCGGAAAAGGCTGCCTTTTCCCACTTCGCTGACCACATCAATGCGCCCCTGCATTTGCGACACAATCTGTTGTATAATGGCAAGCCCCAGCCCGGTACCACCGTAATGTTTACTAATGGCAGCATCCTGCTGTTCAAATAACTGAAAAATCTTTTTGTGCGAAGTTTTGGGGATACCGGTACCGGTGTCGCGAACCTCAATGACCAAATCGGCATGCGATGCATCAAGGTGATTGCTTTTGATGGTGATCTCCACAGAACCTTTTTTGGTAAATTTGATGGCATTGCTCGTCAGGTTCAGCAGTATCTGACGTATCTTCATTTCGTCCAGAAACAAATTGTGAGGCACATCCTCTGCCACCTTCACCCTGAATTCCAACTGTTTTTGCTGTGC
Organism: uncultured Lentimicrobiaceae bacterium; assembly: GCA_964473895.1. Lineage (GTDB taxonomy): Bacteria > Bacteroidota > Bacteroidia > Bacteroidales > F082 > Sulfidibacterium. The sequence goes on from CAYYRE010000126.1 coordinate 2,471, forward strand.
TTTCAAGCGGAAGATGCTTTCGATATCGTGCACAAGATACCGGACATCAATGCTTTGGTTATAAAAGGCCATCTTTCCGGCCTCCGCCTTGGAAAGGTCCAGCAAATCGTTGATCAGATTTAGTAAGGCTTCCCCGCTGCGGTGCATGGATTCGACATATTCTTTTAATATAGGATCTTTCAGCCGTTTGGAAAGAATCTCCGAAAATCCGATGATCGCATTCAACGGGGTCCGGATTTCATGGCTCATGTTGGCCAGAAAAAGGCTTTTGGTACGGGTGGCCTTTTCGGCAATCTCCTTTTCGGCAATGAGTTCGCGTTCCAGTTGTTTTTCGCGTGTTATATCAAAACCTACTACTGAAATACCTGTCAATTCACCGTTTTCATCTTTTATCCCCGAAAGGGACAAAGAGACTTCCACCAAGGTTCCGTCTTTGCGTATCCGGCGGGTTTCGAATTTATCGACTTTTTGTCCCGCTTTTATCCGGCGGGAAAATGATACCAGCTCATTTTTCAATTCCCCCGGGACAATGATATTGATGGGAAGGCCAATCACTTCCCGGGCCTTATAACCGTAAACCTTTTCGGCCCCCTTGTTCCAGGAAGTAATGATCCCGTCAAGGGTCTTCCCGATAATAATGGCATCGGAGGATGCCACAATGGCCGCCAGTTGTTTGATAGAAGCCTCTGCTTTTTTTCTTTCCGTAATATCCTCACTGACCTGTACGAAATGGGTAATTTCCCCTTTAGTATTAAAAATAGGGTTAATGGTAGCTGCTTCCCAAAAGGTCTTTCCCCCTTTTTTCCTGTTTACGTATTCTCCTTTCCATGTCTTCCCGGAACGGATGGTATCCCAAAGCCTGTGATAGAAGGCAGGAGACTCGTGTCCCGATTTCAATATCCTGGCATTCTTCCCCAACACTTCCTCCGGAGAGAACCCGGTATTTTGTGTAAATTTCTTGTTGACATAGGCTATATTCCCTTCCGCATCGGTAATTACCACAGACGCCGGACTTTCTTCCAATGCACGCAGGTATAATAGCAGATTCTCGTTGCTAACCCGCAATGATGCCAATGCTTTTTCGCGGCGGGTCACATCCCGTACAATCACCACCGCCCTCTCCCTGTTTACCGGACTAAAACGGGCTTCAAAAAATTTCGGGTGGCCATCGGTATCTTTAAGGACATATTCTGAAACCTGCACATTTCCCGTATCGAAAGCTTTTTGCAAGGTTTTTAAATGTTTGGTAGCAATACCGGGCGGAAGCACTTCCAGTATATTTTTTCCCAAAAACTTTTCCGGCGGGATAAGGGGACGAATATCAATTCCCGGAATAAAATCAAGATAAACACCTTGGCGGTTAAACAGAAAAATCATGTCGGGAATGGCCTGGATAATGGCCTGTTTTTCCTGTTCCAGGTGTTTTAATCTGGTTTCTTTTTCTTTTTGCCAGGTAATATCCTGCACGGCTGCCAACACAGTGGACGCCTTGCCCTGCTCGTCGAAAATCACTTCACCGGCAGCATTGACCCATATCACTTTCCCGTTTACCAGTAACCGGTAGGTGCTGTGATAAGAGCCCTCTTTCAGCACACGCCAGTTTCCTTTGGCCATCCCCCTGTCTTTCAGATCATCCGGATGAATCCTTCGGGTAAAATCCGAAAGCGTGTAACTTGCTTTCGGGGGCAAACCATACAAATCGATGACCACATCAGAGGCTTGCACCGTTTTGGTTTTCACATCCAGCTCCCAGGAACCGATACGTCCCAGTTCCTGTGTTTTTTTCAGGAGTTGGCGCTCTTTTTCCAAACGGATCTGTTGCTCTTTTTGTGGGGTGATATCCATATCCATCCCGTACAAAAGGAGGGCTTCTCCTTTTTCGTTGCAGCGCGCATCCATGACCGACCGTATCCATTTGATTTTACCGTTGACCACCAACCGGTATTCCAGTTCAATTTTCGATGCCTTACACGAAAGCAATTCCATACGTTTCCTGAGCAATGGACGGTCATCGGGATGCACATAGTTAAAAAAGAGCTTTTCATCTACCGGGGTTCCCTGGGGCAGTTCAAAAATGTCATACTCCTGGTCGGACCATAGTACGGTGCCATCGGCCAAATCCTCCTCCCAACTGCCCATAGCAGCCATTTGCTGCGAGATATTCAGCAAAGCCTGTTGCCGTAGCAGCAGCGACTCGGCCTTTTTGCGAAAGCTAATGTCCTCCACCACCCCGTCATAAAAAACCGGTTGTCCTTTTTTATTTTTGATTAAAATAGCATTTTCACGTACCCAAATCCGCGTCCCATCTTTCCGTGTCCATTGTGTTTCGAAACCGGATACCTTTCCTTCTTTTTCCAATTTCTCCTTAAAAAGAGAACGGACAAAACCGGTTTGATGCGTCCCCTTTTCCAGATTAATCTTTTTCAGTTCTTTCAACGAACCGTAGCCCATCATTTTTATCAGTGCATCATTGGCCACCACAATTTTACCATCAGGGGTGGTACGATAAATGCCCAAAGGGGCATGGGTAAACAGGCTACGATACCGCATCTCACTGTCGGCCAGTTTCTTCTCCAGCTTTTCGGTAAGAGTAACATCAATCCCTATTCCCATAAGGCCTGTGGGAATGCCATTTTCAAATACCGGTACCGACCGGAAAGCCACCGTAATGTACCGGCCGTTTTTCTTCCTGATCCGGTATTTTGAATTGTTAATTCCGTTATCTTTCAGCTTTCTGCGGACGTTTTTAAGTAGTCTTTTGCGGTCATCGGGATGGAAAAACGCCACGGCATCCTTGCCGAGCATCTCCTCCGGCCGGTAACCCAATAGTTCGTAAACATTTTTACTGGTGTACAGGATTTCGTTTTCCAGATTTGACTCGAAGATCAAAACCGGAAGGTATTCCAGCAATTTGTCCCACCGGCTTTCGCCTTCCCAGTGTATTTCTTTCGTTTCCATGGTAGCAAAAAACGAGTTTGTCGGTTTCCAAATGCAATGGTTTTCATTAGTTATCACCCACTAATATATTGCAAATATATACATATTTTATTATTTTTTTCGGTTTCCCAGACTCTTTTTTGGCAATTTTTTTCAAGAAGCGTACCTTTTAACCCTCAAAACCTTTTTTTATGAAATTTTAAGAAAATCAGGCCCTTTTTATGTGAAATATTGAACAATATTTCGTATGTTTGTTGGGTAACAAAATTATGCTGCCGCATTGGCAGCCATTCTTTTAACTTTAGAAAAATTTAATATCAATGGGAAGACCGCCAACAAGACCAAAAAAGCTAAGGGACGGGTTTTATATAGAAGTAAGAAATAAAGGAGCAAAAACGGGAATTAAAATTGTAAGGAACACACGCGAAGAAATGCTGAAAGCCATTAAAGACTATTCCAAAACCAAAGAAGTGGTGATCCTCGGAGAATCAAAAAACGGGAAATGGGTGGAACAGGCGCACTAAGCTTTCATCGGTAAATTATTTAAAATATTCTTTTTCACCTCCTTGCAGCCGTTGAACACTTGGGGGTTGCTGTACTTTTCGATAGATTATGAAACCGACACCCCGGCTACACATTGTTCTGCCTGTGATGAACGAATCTGCCTTTCTTCCCGGATTTCTCGCCTCCCTACAGCAACAGCGTTACCGGGATTGGGAACTGACAGTTTGCGTCAACCAGTACGATGGCTGGTGGGAAATGCCTGAAAAAAAGGACATCTGCGAAGACAACAGAAAGAGCCTTGCTTTGCTGCAACAATGGAAGCAATTTCCGGTGACACTCATCGACCGTTCGTCACCCGGAAAAGGCTGGAGCGCCAAAAAGGGCGGCGTGGGTCATGCACGCAAAACGGTGATGGATGCTGTGGCGGCACGTGCCGGCGACCATGACATCATGGTCAGCATGGATGCCGATACCCGCTACCCTTCCGGTTATCTCCTGGAGTTGGCCACCTGGTTTCGTTCGCATCCGCACCATTTGGGACTATCGCTTCCCTATTTTCACGTACTGACCGGAAACCCTGAACACGACCGGCTTATTCTGCGGTACGAGATCTATATGCGCCATTACGCCTTGAACATGATACGCATCCAAAACCCTTACCGGTTTACCGCCCTTGGCTCGGCCATGGCGTTTCCGGTTTGGGCTTACCGTAAAGTGGGTGGGCTGACACCGGTACCGGGCGGCGAAGATTTCTACTTTTTACAAAAACTGGTCAAAACAGGCCCCATAGGCTATACGGCTTCTGCTACAGCTTACCCATCCTCCCGTTTTTCGGACAGGGTCCACTTCGGCACCGGGCCGGCACTCATCAAAGGCCGGAAAGGGCAATGGGATGCTTATCCGTTTTATCCGGAAACGCTTTTTGAAAAAGTAAAGGAAACATTCCATAGGTTCCCCGCCTTGTTTGAACACGATATGGCTACTCCCATGGACAGCTTTCTCAAACAAACCTTTAAAACGGATGACCTCTGGGGGCCTTTGCGGAAAAACTTCAAAGACCCTATCCATTTTGCAAAGGCTTGTACCGGCAAAGTGGACGGACTGCGTATTTTACAATTCCTGAAAACAAATTTTCCTGGCAAGGGGAGCGAAGTCAAGCCGTTGACGGCATTTTTACAAAACCATTTTCCACAGACCCTGACGGAAAAGGAGATGGAGGAATTGGAAAGCAAAGGTTTTGAAAGAGCGGACCTCATGCTCCTTATCCGGCTGCGGCAACGCCTTTATTTTATCGAAAACGCACAGCGCCGCCAGGGATAAACCGGCAGGGAAATATTTTCATTATCTTTACCCCAAAGGAAAATCCGATTTTTATGCTGCTGAGCCTCTCCTTCCATTTTGATTATTATCCTCTGTTATTGGTGGCCGGTGTGGCATGGATTGTTCCCATACTACTCTCTTTGTTACGGTTAAATAAAATTCCGGCGGTCATTATCGAAATTGTATTCGGATATGTGCTGGGGCACTTCATTTTGCTGGACCATACCCTGCCGAGCTTTCATATTTTGGAGTTTTTGGCCTTGTCGGGATTTATCTTCCTTATGTTTCTCGGAGGTCTGGAAATCGATGTGGATCAAATCAGGGCCTCTTTTCCCAAACACAAGTTGAACTTACGCCGGTTTTTGGGTAACCCGCTGCTGGCCGGAACAACACACTTTGTCCTGGCCATCTTGCTGGGATACGGTGCCACCCTTGTTTTGGCCCGCCTTATAGAAATTCCGCACACTTGGTATTTTGCCCTGATTATGGGAACTACTTCGGTGGGCATTGTTTTACCGGTACTGAAAAGCCGGGGGGAACTATCCTCAAAATTCGGCCAAATGCTTATCATTTCGGCGGCACTGGCCGACATCCTGAGTATCATTCTGTTTACTTTTACGGCTTTTATCATAAAAAACGGATTCCGGTTCGAGCTGCTTTATATCTTTATTCTGTTTGGTGTTTTTTATGCCTTTTACCGTCTTGGCAACAGGATCAAACGCATCACCCCATTCAAAAAACTGGCTTTCCAGCTTTCCCATGCTGCCTCGCAAATCAGGGTACGCGGAACCATAGTCATGATTCTGATTTTCGTGGTTATGTCGCAATACATCAGCGAAGAGGTGGTTTTACTGGGTGCTTTTTTGAGCGGGTTAATCCTTTCCACACTGCTGCACAAAGAACGTTCGGTACTGATGATCAAATTGGACGGGATGGGATACGGATTTTTTATTCCCATATTTTTCATCATGGTAGGGATGCAATTTGACCCGGCTTCGTTTAAAGAATTTGACCGTTCGTTGTTCGGATTTTTGGCTTTGCTGCTCATCACACTTTTCTTTATAAAAATTATCCCTTCCCTGATTTGGTCAAAAATATTCGGTCGCCGGAAAGCCATGGCCGCCGGTTTCTTAATGTCTTCGCGTCTCAGCCTGATTATTGCCGCTTCCGCCATCGGCTTGCAACTGGGAGTGATCACCCCGGGAATTAATGCCAGTTTTATTCTCATGGCTGTATTCACCTGCCTGCTTTCGCCGGTCATTTTCAACTTGCTTTATCCCGTTAAAATAACGGAAGGAGAAAAAGTACTGATTATCGGCGGGAGCAGTACCGGCGTGTTGCTGGCCCGGCGCATGAACATTCACGGCAAAAAAGCGGTCATCGTCGAAAAAGACAAAAACCGATTCCGGGAAATCAAAAGCAAAGGACTCCTTGCCGTTCAGGCCGATGGCACACACGAAAAAACCTATCACGACCTGAACCTTGTCCCCGAAAATTATGTGGTGGTGGAAACGGGCAACGACCAACAGAATTTTGAAATTGTCAGGTTTCTGCGAGAGGAACTTTTGCACGAACGCCTTATTATGCGCGCCTGCAAGATGCCCTGTGTAGAAAAACTGAACCGCCTCGGTATTGAGTCCATCGACCTGCACCGGGTGCTGGCCACCGCCATCGAAAACCTTATCCTACGCCCGGCAACTTACCACGACCTGGTGGAAAGTTTTGAAAATTACAGTGTGGAAGAGGTCATCGTCACACGGCAAAGCATCGATGGCAAAAAAATAAAAGAAATTCCTTTTCATCAAGGAGCCATTCTGATGATGATCACCCGCGACAAGCATTCGTTTATCCCTCACGGGGAAACCTATGTGCAGCTCGGTGACCGGTTCCACATATTCGGCATGCCCACAGCCTTACTCGAAGTCCGCAAACAGATTCAAAATTAGTCTGTTATCTCTGAGCCATACAACAATAACACGCCTTTTTCTGTTGTGATTTTAGAAGCATTTTAACACACCCCTATCCCCTCCAGGGAGGGGAATTTTTCATAGTAAAAAAGACCATCTTTT
>CAYYRE010000127.1:0-9274 GCA_964473895.1 uncultured Lentimicrobiaceae bacterium
CGTTGACAAAGACATTGTTGCGGCACTCGAAAATCTAAAAGACCAAGACAAAGAAGTCATTCTGATGACTTCCACCGTCATTAGTCCGACAACCCGCAAACTCATTGGGGATTTTACACAAACCTATCCCCATATCCGGTGGATACAATACGACAGTGTTCCCATGTCGGCCATGCGGCAGGCCAATCAAACCCATTTCGGTAAAGCGGTAATCCCCTTTTATCATTTTGAAAATGCGGATGTGATGGTTGGGTTCAATGCCGATTTTCTTGGTACCTGGCTTATGCCGGTGACATTCTCCAAACAGTTCTCCAAAGGCCGTAAACTGAAAGACGGACAAACCAAAATGTCGCGTTTGTACCAGTTTGAAACCAATATGTCGCTGACCGGTTCCAATGCCGATTACCGATATCAAATCAAACCATCGGAAGAGGCGGCCGTTTTGCTGAAATTGTACAATTCCCTGGCAAAAAAAACCGGAAATACCGTTTTCGGTGCACCGGCGGTAAAGGTGGATGTAAAGCCTGTTGCCGATGATTTACCAAAGGGAAATCTCTTGTTGTTTCGGGTACCAACAATGTGCAAATACAGTTGATAGTGAATGCCATCAACCAATTGCTCGGGAATTACGGCAGTACCATCGATTTGAATACGCCGGTTAACTTGAAACAGGGCATGGAAAAAGACATGATGGAGGCTATGCAGTCCATGTCTTCGGGTAAAGCGGGCGGTGTTTTGTTTTACAATGCCAATCCCGTGTATGATTGCGTGCATGGAGATGCCTTGAAAAAAGCATTGAAGCAAATGTCGCTGAAAGTGTCGTTTGCGCCTGCTTTGGACGAAACGGCGGCCCTTTGCGATTACGTGTGCCCCGATAACAATTACCTCGAATCGTGGAACGATGCCGAACCGGTGCAGGGCTTTTTTAGTTTTACCCAGCCCACCATACGGCCTATCTTTGATACCCGGCAGTTTCAGGACAGTTTGCTTACCTGGATGGGAAGCAAAACTTCATATTCCGATTATCTTGAGAATAATTGGAAAGAACAGTATTTCCCAAAACAAAAAGAATTTTCCGGTTTTGAAAAATTCTGGTTTAAATGCAAACAGGACGGTGTTTATACGTTTCCGGTGGCTGCCTCAGCAAAACCCTCTTATAAAGCTACCCGGCTGAAAGCTTCAAAACCCGGTAAAGGAGGTGTTGAATTGGCCCTGTACGAAAAAATTTCCATGGGGACCGGCAAACATGCCAACAATCCCTGGTTGCAGGAAATGCCTGATCCGGTGACTACGGCAACCTGGGATAATTATGTAACCGTTTCGCCTGCTTTTGCCGATGCGCAAGGACTGAAACAAGAAGATGTGGTAAAAATCAACGGTAAGATCGAACTGCCCGTGTTGATACAACCCGGACAAGCCGAAGGGACCGTAGGTATTGCCCTGGGATATGGACACAGTGTGTCCGGTAAAGTAGGAAAAGATGTCGGTAAAAACGTCTATGCCTTGATGAACACGGCCGGAGGCATGAAAAACCTGTTGGGGACGGTGGTTACCTTGAAAAAAACATCCAAAACGTATCCGTTGGCCCTGACCCAAACCCATCATGTGATGGAAGGCCGTCCCATTGTGCGTGAAACCGTGCTTGGAGAGTTTATTAAAGATCCGGCTGCCGGAAATGAAGAGCATGTCAAATTTTTAAAAAGCGAAGATTTTAGCCTCTACCCGGAGCCGAAATTCGATGCTTTCCAGTGGGGGATTTCCATTGATTTGAACAGCTGTACCGGATGTAGCAACTGTTTAATTTCGTGCCAGGCTGAAAATAACGTGGCTGTTGTGGGCAAAGAGCAGGTAAAACTGGGGCGTATCATGCATTGGATCAGGGTTGACCGCTACTATTCCGAAATAGCCGATGACCCGGAAGTTTTCCATATGCCGGTGATGTGTCAACAGTGCGACAACGCTCCCTGTGAGAATGTTTGTCCTGTTGCGGCCCTCACCCACAGCGATGAAGGTTTGAGTCAGGTGACCTATAACCGGTGTATCGGAACGCGCTATTGTATGAACAACTGTCCCTACAAAGTACGCCGGTTCAACTGGTACGAATATGTCAACAACAACAGTTTTGACTATAACATGAACAGCGAACTCGGTAAACTGGTATTGAATCCCGATGTGACGGTACGCCAGCGCGGGGTGGTCGAAAAATGTACTTTCTGTGTACAGCGTATCCAGGAGAAAAAGCTTCAGGCCAAAGCCGAAGACCGCGCATTACGCGATGGCGAAATCCTCACGGCTTGTCAGCAGAGTTGTCCCACGGATGCCATCCAGTTTGGCAACCTGTTGGACAAAAACAGTGCGGTGAGCCAATCCAACGATACCGGAAGGATGTATCATTTGCTGGAGTCGTTGCATACCTTGCCATCGTTGAGCTACTTAACCAAAGTCAGAAACAAAGAAGCATAATAAAAAAACAGGTCTTATGTACAACATTAATGTAAGAGGCGTCTTAATTGAAGGGAATAAGCGGTATCACGACATTACGCGTGATATCACCAATCCTTTGCTGAGTAAAACAACGCCCACCTGGTGGTGGATCGCTGCCTTTATTTCCAGTGCCATGCTGGCCTGGGGTGTATGGGGTTTTTACAACACCATTGCCAACGGTGTGGGTACCTGGGGGTTGAATAACAGTGTGTCGTGGGGATGGGCCATCATCAATTTTGTGTGGTGGATCGGTATCGGGCATGCCGGAACCGCTTTTTCCATCTTCCTGCTGGTTTTGCACCAGAAATGGAGAACTTCCATTAACCGGGCCGCCGAGGCCATGACCATTTTTGCCGTGATGGCGGCCGGTATGTTTCCGCTGATTCACATGGGGCGTATTTGGGACGGGTTTTATGTATTTCCGTATCCCAACACGCGCGGTCCGCTTTGGGTTAACTTCAATTCACCGCTGTTTTGGGATGTTACCGCCATCAGTACTTACCTGACCGCCTCCTTCCTGTTTTGGTATGTGGGCATGATGCCCGACTTTGCGACGATTCGCGAACGGACCACTTCCAAAATTAAAAAGAAAGTTTATAACATCCTCAGTTTCGGATGGCTCGGCTCGGCCCGCGGATGGTTGCGCTTTGAGTCGGCAGCCCTGCTCATGGGCGGACTGACTGCTCCGCTGGTGGTTTCGGTACACTCTATTGTGGCCACCGACTTTGCCGCCGGGATTGTTCCGGGATGGCATTCCACCATTTTCCCACCGTTTTTTGTGGTGGGGGCTATTTTTTCCGGTTTTGCCATGGTGCTTACGCTTATGATTATTGTCCGCAAAGTTTATAAATATGAAGAGTATGTGACCCAACGCCATCTCGATGCCATTGCCCGTGTGCTGACTTTCGTTTCGTTGATTATGGGTGTGGCTTATATTTCGGAGATATTTATCTCATGGTATTCGGATTCTCCCTATGAAATGTACGTTTTCTTCCACAACAGGGCCATTGGAGATTATGCTTTCGAGTTTTGGGCTATGATTACCTGTAATGCCATTATTCCGCAATTGTTTTGGTTTAAAAAGATCAGAAAAAATATTACAATTGTCTTTATTATCAGTATTTTGATCAATGTGGGCATGTGGTATGAGCGCTTTGTTATTGTGGTTACTTCGCTCTCCAAAACCTGGCTGCCTTCTACCTGGCACGGGTATCACCCTACAGCGACAGAGATTGCCATTTACGTTGGAACCATGGGCTTTTTTGTTCTCGGTATCCTGCTCTTCCTGCGCTTTTTGCCCATGATGGCCATCAGCGAATTGAAAGGTGTTTTGAAAGAAACCAGTATTGTACCTGAAAAATCGGAAAATCATGAATAATCAAACTCAAATCCTCGGTGTTTTTGATGACCCGGATGTGGTGACCGAAGCCGTAAAAGATCTGTTGGCACATGATGTGCAGATAAAAGATGTTTTTTCTCCTTTTCCGTTGGAACATGTATGGGAATTGTTGAAACTGAAAACGCGTATTCCCTATCTTACTTTCCTTTATGGTGCTTTGGGGACTGCTTCGGTTTTTGCTTTCCTTTACTGGACTTCGGTGATTAACTATCCTTTAACTTTCGGCGGGAAGCCCCATAATTCGCTTTCATTTGTGGTATTGATGTTTGTATTGACCATTCTTTCCGGGGTGATTTTTACGCTGGGCACGCTTTTGATTCGCGAAAAAATGTGGCCGGGAAAGCCGGCCCCTATGCCCGATACACGCAGCATGGATGATAAGTTTGTGATCGTTATCGAAAAAGACAAAAAGATGGATGAAGAAGCCGTGCAGAAAATCGATGACCTGTTGAAAAAAAATGGCGCCGTTGAGGTGAATATGCGGAATGTTTAATGTGAAAAACTTGTAAAATGAAAAAGACAGCGATACTTTTTATTCTTTCACTGTGGATGGTAACCTTTACCTCCTGTGTCGGCGATAAAAACAATCCCGGGTATGCCTACATGGGAGAACATGATATGTATTATACCAAGTTTGATAAAGCGTATGCTCCGAGCAAGATTTTACCCAACGGCCAGGTAAACCAACCGGCCCCGGAAGGAACGGTGGACCGGAAAGCTTCCTTTTTTCCGTTTCATCCTAAAAATATTGCCGAAAAAGTTGCCGATCAGGCCAAAGCCGGTGCGATACTGAAAAATCCCGTACCGGCAACAGATGAAAACATTGCCGAAGGGAAAAGGCAGTACAACATATTTTGTGCCGATTGCCACGGTTTTGATGCCAAAGGCGATGGACATCTCTACACGGCCAAACTGTTTCCGGCCAAGCCGCGTGATTTGACAGGCAGCTATGTCCAAAATATGGCCGATGGTTCTATTTTCTTTATCATAACGGAAGGTTCGATTTCGGGTTTGATGGGACCTCACGGGGTGCAAATCACACCTGAAAACCGTTGGAAAATTGTGGATTACCTTCGCTCAATTGTAAAAAAATAACGCCAACGCAAATAAAATTTATTCTCATGGATAAGAAACTTCAAATCAGTAAGTCGTTTAAAATTATCATGATCCTTTTCATCGTGATCGGTGTTGTGGCTGTTGCCGTGGGTTTTCTGACGGGACAAGTCTCACGGACCTGGGCCAACCTGTTGCTCAACAATTTTATGTTTTTGTCTATTGCGTTGGGCGGACTTTTCTGGCTTGCCATTCAAGCCATTACCCAGTCGGGATGGTCGGCTGCCTTTGTGCGTGTGCCCCAGGCATTGGTTACCTATTTGATGATAGCGGCTTTGCTTTGGATTCCCTTGTTTTTCGGGTTGCCCCATCTGTTCCATTGGACGCAGGCAGGTGCTGCCCTGCACGATCCGGTGTTGGCCCACAAAGCCCCTTACCTCAACGTTCCTTTTTTTATTCTCCGGATGGTGGTGTTTTTTGTCTTGTGGATCCTGCTTACCCGCCGTATCCGCAAGCTTTCGCTGAACGAGGATGTTACGGGCGGTTTGGATGCATTCAATAAAATAGAATTTACCTCTAAGGTCTTTATCTTTGTTTTGGGTATCTCCTTTGTTTTTGTCGGTATCGACTGGCTCATGTCGTTGGATGCCCATTGGTACAGTACTTTGTTTGCCGTTAAGTTTTTTGTTTCCGCATTTTACCACGGTTCGGCTATCATTGTTGCTGCCGTCATTATCCTGAACAAATTAGGATATTTTCCTTTTTTAGACAAAAGCCATCTCCACGATTTTTCCAAATACATTTTTATGCTGAGCATTATGTGGGGTTACATGTGGTTTATTCAGTACCTGTTGATCTGGTACGGCAACATTCCGGAAGAAACGGTTTATTATTACATGCGGCGCCAGGAAGGTTTTCAGGCTTTGTTTTTGGCCGAGATACTGATTAACTGGTTGTTCCCGTTTTTGTTTATCATGTGGAACCGGATGGCCAAAAATGCCAATGTGTTGTTGATAACGGTTGCTGTACTTGTTGTGGGGCAGTATATCGAGATTTATAATGCGGTAATTCCCGAGACGGTAGGTAAAGTGGTATTCGGTTATGTCGAAATCGGAACGTTTATCGGCTTTACCGGTCTGTTTCTTTTGGCTGGCGCACTTTCGCTGGCCAAACATCCGCTGGTGGCCAAAAACCATCCCTATCTCATGGAAAGTTTTGTTTTGGAAGATTTTGAAGAGATGTATTAATCAAGCATTGCTGTTTAAAAGGGCTTCCATTATGTAAAGAATGGGAGCTCTTTTTGTTTTCGTACCTTCAGTAAAACGGTGTTTATGACTTCCCATAGTGAAAAATCCGGAATTTTTGTCAGGTACCTTATCCTTTTTCAAGCTTTAAGTTTGGACGTAGTGGGGGGCGCTCTATCTGTTGGTCTGCTGATGACCCGGCTCTTCCGGGTGAATCCGCAACCGGTGTGGTGGCCGGTGCTGGCTTTGTCGGTTTGGGCGGTATATACCTCCGATCACTTGATTGACGGCTATGCCCAAAAACAACAGGCGGTTATTATGCGACACAGGATGCATTACCGGTACCGGTATTTTTTTATGGTGGGTGTGGCCTTGGCCGCACTGTTGGCCCTCGGGCTTGTTTACGGATTTATGAACCGGAAAATTCTTCTGTGGGGTGTGTTTCTCGGGGCCGGGGCTTTTTTTTACCTGATGATTGTTTTGTTTGTGCGCCAACGGGGTTTTTATTTTCATAAAGAGTTTTTCATTGCCCTTTTTTATGTTGCCGGAATAGCGCTGGCGCCGGTTGTATGGTACGGCAAACCGGTTTCTTTTGTTCAAATACTGACGCTAACCTGGCTTTTTCTGCTTGCCTGGGCCGAAGGGCTGCTTATGGCGGTGTACGAACAGCAAGAAGATGAGGCGGATAAAATGGTGAGCTTCAGTACCTTTTACGGACAAAAGGCCGCCCTGAAATTTGCAGGGGTGTTGTTATTTGTTGCCTTTGTGGGGGCGTTTGTGTTGCTTTTCCTTCCTGTAGGTTTTCAGCAGGGATATCTTCTGTTGATGGCGATGGCGCTGATGTTGAGCCCGTTGGTGATTTGGCCCGCATTGGTTAAAAAAAAGAACCGTTTCCGTTGGCTTGGCGAGTACGCCTTTTGGCTTCCTTTTCTGTTTTTTCTTTAGATCTTCGTTGCCTGTTGCTTTTTAATTTATTGTGAATGAGTGTTTTTTCCGGTTTCTGTCGAAAATACTTATTTAGAACAAATATAAATTAAATCAATATGTTGAATTCTTTTAACATTATTTAAATTTTTTTAACTTTGTTGCTGTATGGGACGGGGAAAAGGATTTCGGTTCATGTTTGTCTAATAGATTGATACAAAATGAATAATTAAAAACGGGTATGAAGAAATCTTTGTATTTCGGTAAGCCGGTACCAAAAGAATAAGTTAAATCAGAATCATTTGTTAACCATTTTCATTTATTTATAAACCTAAATTAATCATTATGATGTTATTTACAAGACGTTTTCTCGTGTTGAGTCTCGTTTTTCTGCTGATGGCATCGGTCGGGGTTCCGGTCAAAGCACAGCAGACGCTCAACGAGGTGAAAAAAGAACGTGGGCTGACGGATGCCGATGTGTTGGCCGCCGTTAAAACCTTTATGCCGCGAGGAGGCCGTGACGAGTATTTCGGATTTGTGGGTACCGGTAACTCCGGCACCATGATCGTTTACGGGATTCCTTCCATGCGTATTTACAAATACGTGGGTGTCTTCTCCCCTGAACCCTGGCAGGGTTACGGTTACGACGACGAAAGTTCGTTGTTGTTGAAAAAATCATCCTTGGATGATAAAATCGACTGGTATGGCGACATGCGCTTTCCGGCTTTGTCCGAAACCAACGGTAATTACGATGGGAAACACCTGTTTTATTCGGATGGGGCCAATTCGCGTATTGCCATGCTGGATTTGGAAGACTTTGAAACCAAACAGGTGCTGAGTCACCCGCTGTTTCTTTCCTGTTATCCCGAAGTGGCGGTAACGCCGAACACCGAATGGATTGTCCAGACCAGTCAATATCCGGCCACTTGGGATTCCAGAAGTACCCAGTTGAAATCGGGTATTACTTTCTGGTATTTCGAAAATGTGAAAAAAACCACCAAAACGGGACATGCCGGACGTATTTTGAAAGAAAAATCGGTTACCCTTGAATTGCCGCCCTACACACTCGGTTATTTCGATGTGGGCAAAGGTGCCGGTGACGGTCTGTTGGTCGGACTGGCTTACAAAGGCGATAAAAATTATGCCTATGTGGTGGATTATAAAAAACTGGTGGGGTTGAAAACCACCCTTGACAACAACTTTGCTGTTGTTCCTTTCAAAAAAGCGCTGGATGCCGGCGTGATGGCTTTTGTGGAACTTCCGGCAAAAGCCAGTGTTTGTAAAGTGACCCCCAAAGGAAAATATTTTATCACAGTGGATGATCAAACCGATGTGTTTGATTTTGCCAAAGTAAAAGATGCCCTGGCCAAGAAAACTTTTGCCGGTAAAACTGCTGACGGTATTCCCGTGATCGATGCCAAAAATGTTTTACATGGTAAAATGGATTTCGGTGGTAAAGTAATTGATGTGGCTTTTGATTACCGTCCGGATGTGGCTTATGCCTCGTTGCATGATGCCCAAAAAATCGTTCGCTGGAATTACCAAACACTGAAAAAATTGAGTGAACTGACGGTAGATTTCAAGCCTTCGTATTTGATGACCCCGCAGGGTTTGTCCGAAACACCCCATTCCAACTACCTGACGGCAGTGGATAAAGAAGTGTTGTACAAAAATCTGCAAAGCGTCGGACCCATCCGTCCCAGTGCACAGCACCTGATTGATATTTCGGGTGACAAGATGCAAGACCTTTACACCATGACACTACCCCAGTGTAACATGTACGGGCAAGTTTCCGTACTGCGTACCACCATTAAACCCATAATCCGTTACCCCACCGGAACCAACTCCAGAACGGGCGAAACATCTCCGTTCAAAACGGTGGCCGGTAAAGAAAAAATCGAACGGAAAGGTAACCGGGTACATATTTTCGGTACGCTCATCCGCTCGCACATTACACCTGAAATTGTGGAAGTAAACCAAGGTGACATTGTTACCTTCCACCTGACCAACCTGGAGCTGGCCGAAGATGAAACCCACGGCTTTACCATTGATACTTATGGAAAACACGGTAGTTTCGAACCGGGCAAAACCGCTTCGCTGACCTTTGTTGCCGACCGTGAAGGTGCTTTCCCCTATTATTGTACCGAGTTCTGTTCGGCACTGCACCTCG
>CAYYRE010000128.1:0-9251 GCA_964473895.1 uncultured Lentimicrobiaceae bacterium
AAAAAATTGGGTATTTATTAATTCTTTGATCCTGTAAAATGGTAAAACAATTTTTTCTTTTTCTGCTGTTGTTTTCGGGAGTTTCATTGTGTACGCAAGCCCAAAACGGTGAAAATCATCATAAATTCGATATGCGTTTCGGAGTAGGCGTTTCCCTTCTCGGTACGGGCGATTACGTGGCATTAAACTTTTCCAATGAATTGAATTATAGATTAAGCCGGTATTTTACTGCCGCCGTTTCCGTGCAATATGGCCGTTCTGGTGGCCAGGAAAAGAGCCGGGGAGGTTTTAGTTCCTCCTCTTTTGTCGGGGGAAATGTGAATCTTTTTCTTTCGCCGTTCACCAACATACAAAAAAACGACTTTCGCCTGGGCGGCGGTTTTTCCTATTACGGTGTTTCGGATGTTTTTTTACCGGGGAAGGGGGCAATCTCTTATACTGCTGAAAAACGTGCATCGTTGGGTTTTAATGTGATTGCCGAAGATACTTTTATGGTATCCCAACGGCTGATGCTCGGTGTGAAACTCTTTATGCAACCATACACTAATGGGGATATTAATTCCGGATTGCTGTTTAAATTGGGTGTTGTGTTGTAAGTTTTATGCTTTCAAACTTTCTTGGGGCGATTATTTCTATTCCCTTTGGTTGTCAATGAGATAAAACAAGAGAATAAAATAGGGAATTATAACCGGCTTGTACAACGTCCGGTAGTTTTCCTATCTTAGGAACTGTCCGAAAACAGGAAAGAACAGTGCCTTTTTGCGGTAGACTGCTAAAAGCCTCACTTTTAAGATAATTTTTTGGAATAAAAACAACGTCAGCATTGTCCATTATATAAACCATTGTTTTTGGAGACGGAAAAAGAAAAATATGCGGAAGACAAAGCACTGGTAAAAGCGGCGCTGTCGGGCGACCCGAAAGCCTTTGGACAAATTGTCGGGAAATACCGGCCGGTGGTTGCCCAAACGGTTATGGGGATGCTGGGAAATTGTCCGGAAGCAGAAGATACCGGACAGGAAGTTTTTATCCGTTTTTACCGTTCCATGCATCGCTATAAAGGAGATGCTTCGCTGGGTACTTACCTGACACGGATAGCTGTGAATCTTTCGCTCAATGAGTTGAAACGAAGAAAGGTACGAAACTTGACAAACCTGGAAGAGAAACATGATCCGGTATATGCCGACAAACATTCTTTTGAGCAGCGCGACCGTGCCGAATGGGTAGAAAAAGCGCTCGCCTTGCTGGATGAAAAACACCGGGCAGTGGTGGTACTCAGGATGATTGATGGTTTTAGTACCAAAGAAACAGCTTCATTGCTTCACCTGCCGGTGGGAACGGTACTTTCGCGGCTGGCCAGGGCACAGGAAAAATTAAAAACGATTTTAAAAAAGCTGGAGGATTGATCTTATGGAAAATATAAAAGATTTGTTGTTGCGTTCGTACGATGATACACTGACGGAAGCTGAAAAGCGGCAACTGCAGGAAGCTTTATCATCGTCCGGAGAATTACAACGCGAAAAAGAAACACTCGACCGGTTGCGTCGTACGTTTTCTGCCTACCGGCCCGATTTTTCCCCTTCGTTTTATGACCGGGTGATGGCACGTATCTCCGGGGAAGGTACAACTGTCTTTCTTTCGGTTTTCCGTGCCATTGCTTTGTCGGGAGTGGCAGCCATTGTGTTGGTATTGCTCGCTGTTTATTTTATGGATGGCAGTTTGAACATCGACAGCTTGTTGGGAATCAACGGGTACGCCCCCGACTTGGGGATGCTCAGTATGTTTTGATAAACTGTTTTAAAAAATTGAAGACTATGAATTCAAAATTAAAATATACATTGGCTTTCGTTGTGGTACTGCTCATTGGTTTTGTCCTCGGTTTTTTGGTGAGCGGCAGGCTGATCCATAACAAGGTGAACCGGTTGCAGAAATATTATACCAATCAGGGATTTCGGTATGAGTTCAGGCATTTGTTGCGTCCCACCCCACAGCAGATGCAAAAGATGCAGCCTGTTTTACAAAAATATGCCCGTGAAAACCGAAGGAATATGATATTTTTCAGGGAAAGACAACGTGAAATTATGGACAGTTTGTACCACGATTTAAAACCATTGTTGACCCCCTGGCAGCAAAAACGTTTTAAAAATTTACAGCGCCGGCGCATGCGCTATTTCAGAAACAAGCCCATGCGTCACGGCCCTTTGCCCCCTCATCCCATGCCCGGACGGCAACAACACCGGCCCTGATGTTTTTTTGTTACTTTCGTGCAAAAAAACAACATGATGGCTTTTACTTACCGGTATCCCCGTCCGGCGGTTACCGTTGACATCTTGGTCTTTAGAAAAATCAACCATGATGTGCAGCTTTTGTTGATTCAGCGTCGTCACGCTCCTTTTGAAGGGCTGTGGGCACTGCCCGGTGGCTTTATGGATATGAATGAGACCCTGGAAGAAGCGGCTGTCCGTGAACTGGAAGAGGAAACCGGACTGAAAAACATCCCTTTGATACAATTGAAAGCCTACAGTGCCCTCGACAGAGATCCCCGTCACCGGACGGTTTCGGTGGCATTTACCGGATTTCTAAAGGAAGAACAAAGTGTCCGTGCCGGAGATGATGCCCGCAAGGCCCGGTGGTTTTCCGTTGATCGCCTTCCCGATCTGGCTTTCGACCACGCGCAAATCATTGCCGATGCATTGGAAAGGACGGGTCTGGCGAAGGAATAAAATTATTTTATCCATTGTGTTTTTTGTTTTGCGAAAGGTGATATTTTTGCCGGCTTTTTGGCTTTGAAAAATAAAGTTGTTTAAAGTTTACCCAAAATACTGTTTTATAATGTATTGTCAATCAGTAAATAAATACCGAATATTCCCCTTCTGGAAGGGGTGTGTGGGTAGGAATATAAAAAAGATATTTATTTGCTGATTGATCAGGTTCTTAGCAAATTTTCGTTTTGTAAACTTTAAACAATTTCAATATTTAATATCAAATCATTCGAATTATGGCTTTCCTGAAAAAACAAAAAGTATTCAGTAAAAAATGGCTGATCGATTACACCCTTATCGTCATAGGTTCTTTTATTCTGGCATCGGGTTTTGTGTTGTTTATTACGCCCTATAAAATTGTTCCCGGCGGGGTGTACGGTATTTCCATTGTGTTGCATTATCTGCTCGGAACACCGGTGGGTATGATGGCACTGGCATTTGATATTCCGTTGACCCTTATCGGGATAAAAATTTTAGGTCCCCGGTTCGGTATGAAAACGGTGGTGGGGTTTGTGCTGACGGCTTTTTTTAATGATGGGATCACCTATTTTTACGGATACGAACCGCTGGTGCGCGGCGATGCTTTGTTGTCTTCCATTTTCGGAGGGCTTTTCCTCGGCGTGGGGCTCGGACTGATTTTCAAATCGAAAGCCACTTCCGGCGGAAGCGATATCATCGCCATGATCATCAGCAAATATACCAAGCTACCCATGGGGCAACTCATGATAATGGTCGATTCTACCATTGTTCTTTTCGGGCTGATTGTTTTCCAGGACTGGAAAATACCATTGTATTCCCTGATTGTTATTTTTATTTCCGGAAAGGTGTTGGATACCATTCTCGAGGGGCTGAATTACGATAAAGTGTTGTTTATTATTTCCGACCGGTTTGAAGAAATCGGCCACAAGATAATTCACGACCTGAACCGGGGCGGAACCCTCATTTCCGGCAAGGGAATGTACAATCAAAATGAGAAACAAATTATTTTTACGGTGGTAAACCGCCGCGAGGTAGCTATTTTGCAGGAATATATTCACGGCATCGACCCCCATGCTTTTGTGACCGTACTCAATGCCAATGAAATCCTCGGCGAAGGATTCAAATCTCTGCAAGCCAAGATAGGGGCTTAGGTTACAGTTTTTCCTGAATGTATTTCTCCAATGTCCTGATGTCGTTGCTAAACCGCCGGATGCCTTCCGAAAGTTTTTCGTTGGCCATAGGGTTTTCGTTCAGGTGCCACCGGAAAGACATTTCGTTCAATTCCACTTTTTCCATCTTCGAGCGGGCAGCCATTTCGGGCGTCAAACGGGGCTCAACGGGCTCATGACTGTTTTCCAGCTCTTCGAGCAGTTTGGGGGAAATGGTGAGCAGGTCGCAGCCGGCCAGCTCCAGGATTTCTTCTTTGTTACGGAAACTGGCTCCCATAATTTCGGTGGGATAACCGAACTTTTTGTAATAGGTATAAATTTCGCGTACCGAATGAACACCCGGGTCTTCCTTTGCAGGAATATGATCGACCCCTTTCTCTTTTTTGTACCAGTCGAGGATACGCCCTACAAAAGGCGAGATCAGTTGTACCCCGGCATCGGCACAAGCAATGGCCTGGGTCAGGCAGAACAGCAGGGTAAGGTTGGTATGGATGCCTTCTTTTTCCAAAATCTTGGCTGCTTGGATGCCTTCCCAGGTGGCCGCCACTTTAATCAATATCCTTTCGCGCGAAATACCTTCCTTTTCGTACAAACGGATGAGGCTTTTGGCGTACAAAATGGTATCGTAAATCCGGAAAGATAACCGTGCATCCACTTCGGTGGAAACCCTTCCGGGGACAATTTTTAATATTTCCATTCCGAAATTAACAAAGGTCTTTTTGAGGCCTTCGCGCAGCTTTTGTTTTGTGTCACCCGGAGCTTTCCGGGCAAACCGGATGGCATCATCCATAACTTCACGGTATTTCGGATCCATGGCTGCTTGTAAAATGAGCGACGGGTTGGTGGTGGAATCTTGTGGTTGGTATTTTTTAATCGACTGAAAATCACCTGTGTCAGCCACTACGGTGGTGTATTTTTTTAACTGTTCCAGTGTGTTCATGGCATTCTTTTTTTTGTTTTTCAAAGATAAACGAACTTCGCATATCTACCGGGCGAATGGGCAGAATCTTTGGAAAAATTGCCCGCAGCTTTCCGTGTGGTTGTTTTCGCTCGGTCATATTGAATTATTTGACTATTTTTGACAGGAAAAATTTTCACAAAACAAGGTTTCTGAAAAAAAGGAGGAAAAGCCTATGGTTGAGACAGTAAAGTTGGGCGGACGATTGAAATGGTATCATGTAGCCAGACCTTCCGAACAGGATTTTGCCTTTCTGGAAAATACATTTCATTTTCATGCCCTTGATATCGAAGACTGTCGTCAAACCAATCAAAGGCCTAAAATCGACGTGTATGATGATTACTACTTTTTGATTTTGAACTTTCCTAATTTCGATAAACAAAACCTTTTTGTGAAACCGAAAGAAGTAAAAATATTTTGGGGAGAAGATTTTATTATCACGGTAGGGAAAACCCATTGGGTTATCAGCAACCTTTTTGAAGAAGCCAAACGCCAGGAAGAACGTGGGGAGGATTTTGAGATAGCCACTTCGGATGCCTTGCTTTACACCATGATGGAGAGGCTTATGACCCAAGCCATTTATTTGTTGCGTAAAGTGGGTCTTGAACTGGAGCTTATCAACCGCGAGCTTTTCAGTGCCAAAGCCGAAACCATTATTGAACGCCTTTCGGCAACACGCAAAAACATCATCGTACTCAATACCATGTTTAAACCGCAGTTGCGTGTGTTTAACAAGTTCGAATCCGGTAGTATCCAGGGGTTTGCCGACAATATGGAAGATTACTGGGGAAATATTCTCGACTATTACAATAAAATCTGGGACATGACAGAGGATTATGCCGAACTGATTGAAGGACTTTCCACCACCTTTGATTCCATGCAGACGAACAAAACCAACGAAATCATGAAGATTCTCACATTGATTTCATCCATTGTATTGCCACTGACTTTTCTTACCGGTTTGTACGGTATGAATGTGACCTTGCCGTTGCAGGAAGAACGGACGGCCTTTTGGATATTGCTGGGTGTGATGATTGTACTGAGTGTGGGGATGGTTTGGTATTTCAAAAAGAAACACTGGATGTGAAATTTTGGCTTACGGGATGACCTCAAACCGGTCCCAGTCGCGCCCCACGTTAAATTTATTTCTGAATTTTTGTAATGTCTTCGCCGAAAGGGTCACCTGCATCATAGCCTGCCGGTTTTCAGGTGCTTCCGAAATAATTTGGCCTTTGGGATCTATCAGGCGGGAATGGCCGTTGTACAGGTTTCCCGGGCCATCCTTTCCTATGCGGTTTACCCCGAGAACATACGCTTGGTTTTCGATGGCGCGGGCTGTCAGCAAAACATCCCACGGATGTGTACGCACAGCCGGCCAGTTGGCTACAAAAAGCGCCAGGTCGTATTCGAAAGTACCGTTTTCGTAACGGTTTTTACACCACACCGGGAAACGCAGGTCGTAGCATATCATGGGCCGTATCTTCCACCCGTTGAGTTGTACCAGCAGCTGTTGCGTTCCGGGAATAATCCGTTCGTGTTCGCCTCCCATGGAAAAAACATGCCGTTTGTCGTAACGGTGAAAGGTTCCGTCGGGACGCATCCAAATAAGCGAATTGGAGTAACCGCTATTGTTTTTCATAAGAAAACTTCCGGTAACCACCGCTTGTGTGCGGGATGCCAGTTGTTGCATCCATGCCATGGTTTCCCCCTGTACCGATTCGGCAAAGGGAGCCGGATCCACCGGAAAACCGGTGGTAAATGTTTCCGGTAACACCATCAGGTCGATGTTTTTTTCCGGCGTTCCGATCATTTCTTCAAAATGGGTACGGTTTTTTTCCGGTTCTTCCCAAAAAAGATCAGACTGAAGGTAAAGAATGTTTAAATCCTGCATTATTCCTGTTTTTATATTCCGGATAATATTTTGACTGCTTTGGCCAGCGTTTCTTCCTTTTTGGCGAAACAAAACCGCAGGATCTTATGGTCGTCGCCGTTGTTGTAAAAAGAAGAAACGGGTATGGCCGCTATTTTGTGTTCTTTTACAAGCCATTGGGCAAATTCGAATTCGGGTTTGTCGGAAATGGCGCTGTAGTCCAGGAGCTGAAAGTAAGTGCCTTTGGCAGGAAGGATGTTAAAACGGGCATCTTTCAAACCTTCCACAAAAAAATCACGTTTGGCCTGGTAAAATGCTCCAAGATGGAGGTAATTCTCCTTATTTTCAATAAAATCGGCTATGGCATGTTGTACCGGCGTATTCCCGGCAAAAACCACAAACTGATGCACCTTGCGGAATTCTTTCATCAGCTTTTCGGGGGCGAGGACAAACCCTGTTTTCCATCCGGTGGCATGAAATGTTTTTCCAAACGAACCGATGACCAATGTTCTTTTGGCCAGTTCCGGAAACAAGCAAGCGCTTTGATGTTGCAACCCGTCAAAAATCAAATGTTCATAAACTTCATCGCTCAGGACAATGATGTCGGTTCCCTGTGTGATCCTTTCCAAACGTTCCATGTCCTCGCGGCTTAAAATGCTGCCGGTGGGATTTTGGGGCGAATTGATAATGATTAACCGTGTCCGGTGGGTTATCATACGGGGTAGTTCGTCCCAGTTGATACTGAAATCGGGAAATTGCAGCCGGGCATATTTCACCATTCCGCCATTCAGCGTAACCGCCGGAGCATAGCAATCATAGGCCGGTTCAAAAATAATGGCTTCATCCTCATCCTTAATAAATGCCGAAATGGCGGTGAACAGGGCTTGTGTGGCACCGGCTGTGATATTTATTTCTTTTTCGGGGTCGTATTGTACGCCGTATTTGTCGTAAAACATCCCCGACAGGGCCCGGCGCAAGGAGGGGACGCCCGGCATGGGGGCGTATTGGTTATATCCTTTTCTCATGTAATGAGCAACGCGGTCAATCAATTCCGGTGAAACGGGAAAATCGGGGAAACCCTGCGACAGGTTGAGGGCTCCGTTTTCCGTAGCCATTTGCGACATGACGGCAAAAATGGAAGTCCCTGTTTTGGGAAGTTTGGTTTGGATGGTTCCTTTGAATGTTTCCATGGTCAAAAATATGGGGTAAAAGTACAAAGTTTTCATGCCGGAAACGATTGCAAACCCTTTTTGCGAAAGCTTTTCTGAAAACTTGCCGTGTAACCTGCCGTTTTTCATTTTTTTAAACCTTTCCTATGGGTTATCTTCCTATTTTTGTCACGAGAAAACAAAACCCAAAAAACAATGAAGACAATTGATAATTATCATTTCAGCGGGAAAAAAGTTTTGGTCAGGGTAGACTTCAATGTTCCCCTGAATGAAAAATTTGAAATAACCGATGATACACGCATACGCGCTGCCATCCCTACCATTCAGAAATTGCGTGAGGAAGGGGCGGCCGTTATTTTAATCTCGCACCTGGGGCGTCCGAAAAACGGACCGGAAGATAAATTTTCCCTCCGGCACATTGTATCGCACCTTTCCGGGAAGCTGGGAACGGAGGTGCAATTTGCCGATGATTGTATCGGTGAGCAAGCCCGGCAAAAAGCAGCTGCTTTAAAACCGGGAGAAGTTCTTCTTTTGGAAAACCTGCGTTTTTATAAAGAAGAAACCGCCGGGGATGTGGCTTTTGCCAAAAAACTGGCCGAACTGGCCGATGTTTATGTAAACGATGCTTTTGGTACGGCACACCGGGCACATGCTTCCACGGCGGTTATTGCACAGTTTTTTCCCGATGCCAAAATGTTCGGCTATGTAATGGCCAACGAATTGAAAAGTATCAACAAAGTATTGAAAGAAGGCGAAAAACCGTTTACTGCCATTCTGGGCGGTGCCAAGGTTTCCGGAAAAATAGAAATCATCAACAACTTGTTGGACAAGGTGGACAACCTGATTATTGGCGGTGGTATGATGTTTACTTTTATCAAGGCCAAAGGGGGTAAAGTGGGTAATTCACTGGTGGAAGAAGATTTGATCGAAACGGCTTTAAAAGCCATACAAAAGGCGGAAGAACTTGGTGTACAGTTGTATTTGCCCGAAGATGCCGTGATTGCCGACAAGTTTGATAACAATGCCAACCAAAAGTGCTGTCCTTCGGATGAAATTCCGGATGGCTGGATGGGACTGGATATTGGTGTGGAAGCGAGTGAAACTTTCCGCAAAGTGATTGAAAACTCGGCTACCATCCTGTGGAACGGCCCCATGGGCGTTTTCGAGATGGATAATTTTGCCGAAGGGACAATTGATGTGGCCCGGGCCATTGCCCGCGCTACCGAAAAAGGGGCTTTTTCGTTGGTGGGTGGTGGTGATTCGGTAGCCGCCATCAACAAATATCACCTGCAGGATAAAGTGAGTTATGTCTCTACCGGTGGCGGGGCTATGCTCGAATACATTGAA
>CAYYRE010000129.1:0-9194 GCA_964473895.1 uncultured Lentimicrobiaceae bacterium
AACTTCATCACAAAACAACTTTTTTGTTAATTATAGTCCAATCGGGTTTTTTCATTGGAAAGTGTTGGACGAATCAATTCTTGCCATTCCGGTGTGTTCCAGGTTCCCAAAGTTTGGTGTGTCAGGTAGTATTTTTCCGGAATGGGATGGGTACCCACGACTACTTTCATGCCGTATTTTTCTTCAATGAACTTTTTAAAATGGCTTATGTACGGGCAGGGAGGATAGCCCACCACAAACCCTGTGGCAAAGTGGATCACAGAAACTCCGTTCTTTTTCATTTCTTCCGGTGCATACTCAATGTTTCCGCCCGGGCAGCCTCCGCAACCGGTATATCCTGCAATTTCCACCTCTTCGTCTTCGGGGTAAACGGAAAAAGCGCCTTCGCGCCGGGCAAGCGCTCTAAAACATTTACCTCCGGCACAATGGCGGTATCTGTCGCAAATGATGATGCCGATTTTTGTTTTCTTCTTCATGTTTCTTGTTTAAATGATATGGTTCAAATATCTATTCCTTTCAGGATAATATCGCCCTCATTGACGCCGAGATGGCGGGCAATCACCGGACATTTGGCCTTGAGAAGAAAGAAAATGGGACGTTTTTCGTCCGAAAGACCTTCGTAATTGCCCTGGCCTTTGCTGATGATCAGGTCGGCCGTTTGATAGATTTTCAGAAATTCCGGCGTACTTTGCCGTAAAATGGTTCCCGGTACAATACTCCCCGAGGGAATAATGGTAGCCACTTCCCCGATTCCCGAAGCCAGGGCATCTTCGTAAGTGGCATCATTGATAATAGGCTGCGACCGTACGGCATAAACAACCGGCTTTTGCAATTGCGTGATGAGCAATTTGTCGAAAACCGATTCTCCGGCGTTGTCGCCAATGTATAAGATGTTTTTAGCTGCTTTTAAACTTTTCAGGAAAGGTGCATAATCAAAAATACCAAAATCCTGTTGCATGATTTTCCGGACGTCGGCGACGAGATCAAAAGTTTTGTTGATGCCCAGGTCAATCACATTGCCGGCAATGGCCAAACGGATGGCTGCCAACAAAGGGTCTCCTGCACGGGCTATTATCTTTTGCAATTCGGGCAACAGCGCTTTGGCTTCCTCAATGTGTTTGCGTTTGATTTCCCGGTAAGGGTCTTTTACACCCGTTATCCGGCTAATGATACCATAAACCTTTGTACCCGATTCGGCCGGTGTGTTTTCCATGGGGGTTTCCCGGATAAGGCATCCCACTGCATCCAGCACTTCTTTGATATTTTTTTCATCACGGGTGGCGATGCGAGAGGCCCGTAAAGCCTGTTCCACAAAGCATGGCAGACATTCCAGATATGTTTTCATTAATTCTTTTCTTTCAATTCAAAAATGTTTCCCGAAAGGTCACGGATAAAAATGAGGTCTCCTTTGTCCCGCTTTTTCCGGAAAACGGGATATCCCTTCAAAAGACATTTACGGACAATTTCTTCACGGTTCTCAACATCGATACACAAATGGGCATAACCGCCGGGCCTGTTTTCGGTACAAAGAAATAATTCTACAGTCACATCGCCACGGTTCATGAGGGTTGCTTGTGTTCCTTCATCTATTTGAAAAATCTGCCGTGAGAGTTCCCCGGTGATGGGGAATGTTCGTAATAATTTAAATCCCAGGATTTCCCGGTAAAAATTTTCTATTTCTTCCCGATGACCTATGTTTAATCCTACATGGTTCCACTGCATAAACAAAAATCATTAAAACCGGTACCGGACAACGATACCGGTTGACAAAATTAATCATTCTGTTCAATGATAAACTTTCTGACGGAAAATACTCCGGCAGGTTTTTCGGGGAATTTACTTCTTTTTCAATAGCTCTTCGCGGATCATGGTATGTCCGCATTTGGGGCATTTTACAGTGGTGCATTTCACCCCCTGTTGATGCGGAATCTTAGTGCCGCATTTGGCACAAACACAAAATCCGCCCACACCAAAGCCACCGCCGTTGTTACGGCCATGCCCTCCGCCATATCCCAGTCCTTTGCCGGGGGCATTGTTGTTTCCAAATATTCCCATAGCGCTCTGATTTTAATTGTTGGTGCAAAGTTAATGAACATAAGTTCAAAAAGCAAGAAAATTTACATCGGCTTTACATTAAATTTATGTTAACTTTACATTCCGTGGATAAATGGGATGTTCAAAACGCTATTTTTGTTCCACCCGGTACAAATTTTTTATCAATATGAGGATATTTACCAAAGGTTTATTTTTTGCTTCTGGTTTGTTCCTGTTTTTGTTTTCGCCATTTATTAGGGCGCAAAATATTTCCCGGAATTCTCCTTTCGATTTTAAAAAGCAGGTGAACATCAGTGGTCTTTTTTATCTTGCCGGTCAATACCGGATCTTTGATACGACCCAACAGTTTAATTTTCAGGTGCGGCGGGCTTATTTAACGGTTCAGGCCCAATTAACCAAAAACCTCTCGGTACGCTATACCCACGACATTACCATTGACAACGAAGGTGGTGATGCGGGTAATATCGAGTTGCGCATCAAATATCTTTATGCACGGTATGCTTTCCCTTCTTTTTGGATTTTTACCGGAAGCAGTGTCAAATTCGGGATTATTCAACGGCCCTGGATTGATTACGAAGAACACATCAATGCTTACCGGGTGCAGGGTGCCATGTTTATGGAAAGGAGCCAGTTGTTTAATTCATCGGGTTTTGGACTTTCGGTTGAAGGCCACTTTGGCGGGCAATTAGAGGACGCTTATGTAAAAAATGTTCATCCCCGTGACAAAGGGAAATACGGTAGTTTTATTTTGGGAATATACAATGGCGGGGGATACCATCAGTTTGAAAAGAATCTGAACAAAAATTTTGAAATTCGATTATCCCTGAGGCCGTTTCCCGGTAAATTACCCGGTTTGATGGTTTCGTACACAGGTCTTTTCGGTCAGGGAAATATTCAGGAATGTCCTGAATTTCATTTGAATGCCGGTTTTGTTTCTTACCAAAGTCGTTTTTTTACGTTAACGGCCCAATACGAAAAAGGGTTGGGCAACAGTTACGGCACCTTGGTGGATACCGCTTTCCGTGCATTACCGCACAAAGGATATTCCTTTTATACGGAAGTGAAGATTCCAAAAACTAAATGGGCTTTGTACGGACGGTATGACCATTTTCAATTGACCGGAATAAAGGGTAAAATAAACCGCAGGCAAATATACGGCATCAGCTGGCGGTTTTTTGAGCAAAACAAGCTGGTTTTCAGTTATCAACGCAACAAGCCTTTTGATCGTCCGGTAACCCATAGTTACGACATGGCGTTGGACATATCTTTTTGATGCTGCAGGGCTAACGGAAACGCCGGACTTTATTTCTCTTTTGCAGCGACTGAATGGTTACCCGGTAACGGTTAGTGAAAAAAGCAGTGAAAAAGCCCATTGCCCCGTGGCTTATGTTGCCGGTGGCATTGGCCGGAGGGCCGCTGAACAACGGGTTTTTATCCGCTACCTCGTCTTGTAAGGCCCGTAGGTAATCATAATATTCTTTGGTAATATTGGAAGCCAGCAGGGTGTAGGCATCTCCGCTTTTCAGAAGGTTTTCGTTGAGCACCTGCACCACCATTCCCGAAACATACCTGCCGTCAAAAAATACATCTTGACGGACTGTTTTCAGCAGGATACTGTCCGAAACGATTTTTCCGTTTACACGGCTGTTGAAAAGGTAGTAGTCTTTGCCGGGCAAGTCTTGTCCGTAAAAGCGGATCATCCATTTTTTAAAATCAGGTGCAAATTCAATACCTATGGAATCCGTGTGGATACGTAATGGCGGGACCGGCGTACGGCTTTCGTAATCGGTATATCCTCCTACAGGTGTCTGCAGTTTGATTTTCAATTGAAAAGTATCGGATGGGATCAAATGAAATGAGGTGTCACGTAAGAAATATCTTCCCGGCTGCAGATCCGATTCGGACAATAACCACTGTTTTTGCCCGTGCCTGACCCATACCTTGGCATGCCTTATCGCTGGAGAGGGGGCATCGGAAAAGTAAGCGCTGGTTTTTGTCAACCGAATCCACGAAACCGAATCTTTGGGGAACAAATAGCCTTCCACCACCAATTTTTCATCGCCTGAGCGCAAAGGGACATCCATCCTTTGGGTGCAGGAAACCCCTATTGCCAGAAGGGTCAGGAACAAAACGGATTGGAATAGTTTTTTTTTCATTTAAATTAAAATCTGAAATTATAGGTTACGGTGGGGATGATTCCAAATAAGTATGTCATTTCGGCATAGGTGGTGTTGGGAATTTCCGGGTCGTTACGGAAATTGATGACCCAGGGGTTTTTCCGATTGTAAGCATTGTAAATGGAAAAATTGAGCTGGCTGTGGCACCTTTTCTTTTTGTGATGGGGAATGTCCCAAATGGCGGCAAGGTCTAACCGGTGATAGTCGGCCATACGGTAGCTGTTTCTTGAAGAATAAACCGGTACAATGGTATGGCTGTACGAAAACCGGCTTACCGGGAAAGTAACCGGCTGGCCGGTAAGGTAAACCCAGTTCAAACTCACTGTCCATGCGGGGTTTATCCGGTAGCTGACGGTCAGTGTCAGGTCGTTGGGACGGTCGTAAGGCGATGGATAAACTTTTCCCCGGTTAATTCCTTGAATAACCCGCATGCTGCGCGACCAGGTGTAGCTGATCCATCCCGTAAACAGACCGGCCGTTTTTTTTAGCATCAGTTCCACCCCGTAACCATACCCTTTTCCTGTCCGGATTTCTCCATCTAAATATTTATTGAGCAGCAGGTCGGCATGGTCCTTAAAATCAACGGCATGATGGATCACCTTGTAATAAACTTCCGAAGAAAAAGAATAGTTTCCTTTTTTAAAATCGTGGTAAAATCCGGCGGCTATCTCATCGGCCACCTGCGGTTTGATGTTGGGATTGGCGGGAAACCAGATGTCCATGGGATTGCCTGCCGTAGAGTTTTGTGCTTGCTGTACATATTGGTAATTTCTGGCGTAGCTGGCCTTGAATGAGCTGCTGCCGTTTAAGCGGAACACGGCGCCCACACGGGGTTCTATTCCGGTATAGGTATGAAAAACCGTTTTGGAAGGATAAACCGTGGAATCGGTCACATGAAAAGCTGTATCGTAGTGATAAATAGTAGCCGGCCCCATGTTGTTGAATATCGAAAACCGGATACCGTATTTCAAGGTAAATTTCCCCGCTTTTTGTTCCTGGCTGAGGTACAAGGCGCTTTCCAAAGCATAGTTATCCGGAAGGTGATATTCGCTGATCACCGCTTCTTTGCCGGTTCCTTTGATTTTTCCGGGGTAGAAATCGTGATAAATAACCGAAAATCCGAAACTGATTTTGCTGTTTGGATGGATAAACCAATCGAAATGATCTTTGAGCGTATAGTCAGTGAGTGATGATTGCCATAAGAAAGCCCGGGGGTTATCTTCCGAAAGCCCGAGGTTGTAATTAAACCTGCTGACAATCACCGACAGGTTCGAGAAGAGTTTTTCATTAAAAATATGGTTCCAGCGGAAGGTGCCTGTGGCATTGCCCCAGTCCATCCCGAAAAAGTCATTTTTAAAAACATCCTTGCCAAAATATCCCGAAAGGAAAAAATGGTTGTTTCCGTTCATCGAATAGTTGATTTTGGTGTTCAGGTCGTAAAAATAGAGCCGGTTTTTTCTCAGTTTTTCGTTATGCGAAAGTTTCAGGAACAGGTCGGCATAAGTCCGTCTGCCGCTCACCATGAACGAGGCTTTGTTTTTTACAATAGGCCCCTCGAAAAGCAGGCGTGACGCAATAAGTCCGATGCCACCGCGGCCATGAAATGATTTGTTATTGCCTTCTTTCATACGGACACTGATGAGCGAAGAAAGCCTTCCGCCGTAAGCTGCGGGGATATCGCCTTTGTAGAGCGTGACGTTTTGTACGGCATCCGGGTTAAAAACAGAGAAAAAACCCATGAGGTGCCCGGCATTGTAAACGGTGGCTTCATCCAAAAGGATCAGGTTTTGATCGGGACTTCCGCCGCGGACACTCATGCCCGAGGAGCCTTCGGCTACAAACTTTACGCCCGGGAGCAGTTGCAGGGCTTTGACCAGGTCGGTTTCTCCCATGAAAGTGGGCATGCGCGAAATGTTTTTCAAACGCATGGTGTTAACAGACATTTGTGCTAAACGCAGGTTTTCGGGTGAGGAAGACGATTTTATTTCCACTTCCTGCAACTGCCGGGTGAGCGGTGCCAGTTCGAGGTTCACCATGGTATCCTTTTCCAGTGTAATGCTGCGTTGAAGGCTGTGGTAGCCAATGTAGGAGCAAATCAAATGATAAGTGCCCCCGGCAAGGGTGATGGAGTAAAACCCGTAGTTGTTGGAAGCGGTACCGGTTTGAAGTTCACGGATGAACAGGGTGGCGCCGGGCAAAAGCTCTCCGTTGCTTTTATCGCGGATGTGCCCGCTGATGGTAAAACGGTTTTTTTTCTGTGCATGGACCGTCATGGCCGGCACGGCGCACAGGGCTGCCAGTAAAAACAGGGCGTGTTTTTTCCAACGGTAGGCAGTCATTATATTTTGATATAGTTCTTATAACCCAGCTCAATGCCAAAATTGTTTTTGAGAAAAATTTTGAACCTGTTTTTCAATGAAAGCTTGTTGTAAGAAAGATCATAATCAAAGGTCCAGTTGGTTCTTTCGATACGCGGAATCATAACTTTTGGGTGGGTACCTTCAAAAAGTCGCAACGAATCAATGCCCGAATAATCAAAAGCATCTGTCACAACCGTTTGTTTTTTGGGATGGTCCCCGTCGTAAAGTTTGGGAAAATCGGTTTGTTTTCTCTGCATGGCTTTGGGTTCACGTACCCATCCATAGTGGTAAACTGTGGCTTCTATGGCTTTTACTTTCAGCTTTTCATTGTTATTTTTCCTGAATCCTTGTGCATCGCGGTAGGCATAAATCCGTTTGTTATTTTTGATAACCCTGATTTCGTGCGGGTACCATCGCGGAGAAGCGCCCACATAGTCATACGATCCGTAAAAATGAAGGTAGTGAAAAAGCAGTCCGTCTACCTGCGGGTCGTCTTTCCATTTTTGCATTTCTTTCAAAATAACGGGGAGGTATTTTTCGTGTACCACTTCATCTCCTTGGATGTAGAATGCCCAATCGGCATCGTCGGGGATAGCCTGAAAGGCTTTGTCTGTTTCAACTGCGAGTACCCGGCCTCCGCTTTTGAGGTTTTCGTCCCATACGGTGTCCACAATGCGAATTTTTTCCGGATCGATACCGGCAATCAACTCACGGGTATTGTCTTCCGAAGCTCCCACGGCCACCACAAAGTCATCGCATACAGGCAAAATGGAAGAAATGGCTTCCACTACGGGATAGTCGTATTTTTCCGCATTACGGATAAAAGTAAAACCGGTAACCTTCATTTTTATCAATTCTGGTACAGCCTTGCCGGCGGTGTATGATGACAAAAATAAGGAAATGTGGCTTACGGACAACGTCCGCAGGACTCATTCTTACTGCATGAGACGGGTGGATAAATTTTCCGGTTTTTGAATGTTGGGTATATTATGGAACAAACGTTCATTCAGTGCTTTGAGTGTTTTTTCTTTGTCTTCGGTGTTTACCAACAGTGAAAAATTGTACCGGCTGGCACCGTACGAAACCATTCGAATAGGAATGTCCGACAGCGCATTGAACAGTTGCCGGGCATATCCGGGTTCGTCTGCATGGATTAAGCCCACCACGCCCACAATGGTTTTGTGCGGTTCCACTTCCACCGTACCATATTTTTTCAGTGCTTGTACAATTTCCGGTAAACGGGTATCGTTGTCAATGGTGATCGAAACGGCCACTTCGGAGGTGGTGACCATATCGATGGGGGTTGCAAAATCTTCAAAAACTTCAAAAACTTTTCGCATAAAGCCGTATGCCAGCAACATCCGGCTTGATTTAATGCGGATGGCGGTGATGCCGTCGCGGGCAGCCACCGCTTTAAAACCTTTACCCTCCAGGTTGGCCGTAATGGTGGTTCCCGGATCTTCGGGATGCATGGTGTTTTTCAGTAACACCGGAATGTTGGCCTGCTGGGCAGGCAAAATGGTCAGCGGGTGCAAAATCTTCGCCCCGAAATAGGCCAGTTCGGCGGCTTCCTCAAAACGGAGATGACGCACCGGCCGCGTGTTTTCTACTATCCGCGGATCGTTGTTTTGTACCCCGTCGATATCGGTCCATATCTGAATCTCTTCTGCCTGCAGGGCCGCCCCAATGAGAGAGGCCGAATAGTCGCTGCCGCCACGCCCCAGATTGTCCGTTTCTCCCCGTTGGTTCGTGCAGATAAAGCCCTGGGTGACAAACAGGGCTGTTCCGGGATGTTTTTCCAAAACTTTCCGGACTTCTCTGGCAATGGAGGTTACTTCCGGTTCGTGTTGCCCGTTGAGCCGGATAAGGGTTGTGGCATCTACCAAAACCGCTTGCTGCCCGTTGTGTAGTAGCAGCTGGTGAAACAAAAAGGTGGAGAGCTTTTCGCCCATCGAAAGAATCACCTTCTCGGCTTTGGCCCAAGGGAGGAGCTCCAGTTCCGAAACGAGGCGGTGAAAAATCGTGTCAATGTAAAACCGGGCGGCTATCGCGTCATCTCCAAGCAATTCTCCCGCCACAACACGGTAATGTTCCTTGAGTTTTTTCGCCTCATGGAGGGCTCCTTTTTTGTCCCCCGAAGCAGACAACTGAATCATCTCCACCAATTTGTCCGTTGTTCCGCCCATGGCCGAGAGCACAACCCAAACCGGGGCTTGCCCGTTAACCCAATCGGCAATCTTTTTCATTTTGCCGGCCGAACCCACCGAAGTGCCGCCGAATTTAAGTACTTTCATTTTTTTCGTTTTTATGAAACAAAAAAACCCGGCCATTTTCATGACCGGGCTTCGCTTATTTTTTTGCAATATCCACTAAAGCAACAACCGCCGGTCATGGTTTCCCATCCGTTTCAGCTGTTTATTCCTTTTAATGGATTGCATCATTTTTTGTCGCTTGTTTTGCTGCAAATGTAAAAATATTTCTATTCCGTCAACAGGTGATAAATTTTTTTTGGGCGGCCGGGCGCGCTTTCCGTTTTAGTCCCCGGAGCGGAAAACGGTGTTCCGCAACGGCTTTCCGTGGGCTTCCTGCGGTCGCCACGGCC
>CAYYRE010000130.1:0-9154 GCA_964473895.1 uncultured Lentimicrobiaceae bacterium
CCGTTACTTTTAAACTGGTGTTCAATGCGTTGCTCATGAAGAAAATGAACATCGCGCCTTATCCGGAAAAAGCGCCCGGATTATAAGGTGTTTCCCGTCAGAAGAACCTTCCGCAAAACCCGGGAAAAAAGGGTCTTTGCGGAAGGACTCACTGGCACCGGTCCATGAGCACAGAAGCATTGGGAAATTAAAACCCTTTGTGTTTTTTGATTCGGTTTTAAAATCAATAACGAAAATGAACAAGCAGCCGGAACGAACACCCCTTATCGGAATTGTGGGAGGTATGGGGCCTGCGGCCGGTGTGGATCTTTCGCAGAAAATCATCATGAATACTCGGGCCCGTACCGACCAGGATCATCTTCCGCAAATCCTCTATTCCGATGCAAAAACCATAGTGGACAGAACCGCTTTTATCCTCGGCAAGACCAAAGAAAATCCTTGCTATTCCATTGCCGAAATTTTACTAAAGCTGGAATCCCTTGGAGCAACAGTGGCCGGGATTCCCTGTAATTCGGCCCACGCCCCCCCAATTTTTGATGGTGTCAGCAACGAACTGCATAAAAAGAAATCCCGTTTGAAACTGCTGAACATGATCGATGAAGTGGGCTCTTTTATCGGAAGTGAATTTCCGGGAATCAAAAAAGCCGGTATTCTCGGGACAACCGGTATCTTCGTAGCCAGGCCTTATGACCGGATAGCCGAAAACGGTTTACATGCAGTTTATCTTTCCAACGAAAGTCAGCAACGACTTCACGGAGCCATTTACCAAATCAAGGCACAAAACCGGGCCGATGAAGAAGTGCTGAAGACTGTGCGCCTTTCCATACAAGAACTTGGGGCAAACGGTGCAGAGGTTGTGGTGCTGGCCTGCACCGAACTGGCCCTCATTCCCTCTGTGCAACTTGGTTCGGACATACCGGTGGTGAATTCCACCACAGCACTGGCCCGGGGTTTGATTCGGACGGTGGCGCCTTGGAAACTTTTGCCTTACACGGAAAGGTAATCCGGTAAAGATTTCCTGTGATTCTATGGTTTGTTAACACCGAAATGGTTTCGGTAAAAATCCGTTACCTCTTTGTCCACCCGGTCGTAAAATTGCTTCAGTTCGGCAGGGTCAATTTTTCCGGCTTTTTTCCAACGAGCCATCATTTCGTCCGATTGGGCAAACAATTTGTCCTCCAGCGGGCGAAGGACTTGTAAAATCCCCGTTTTATCCGCATTCAGCAAAGCATTCACATTCATGTAATATTTGCTGCTTTTGCCCCAGGTATATGTAAAACAACGACCTTTTAAAGCCAGTGCCCAGTGGCACAATGGCGCATCTTTCAATTGGTTGTCATATTGCAAAATGTGAGGAAGGACTCCTTTTTTGGTCAGAATGACAGGGACACTCACCGAAGCCAGGGGCCAGCCCAAAACGGTCCACATGGTGGTGAAAGAGGGATCGGCTCCGGGTGCCACACCTTCCACAACGC
The DNA here is from genome assembly GCA_964473895.1 of uncultured Lentimicrobiaceae bacterium. GTDB lineage: Bacteria > Bacteroidota > Bacteroidia > Bacteroidales > F082 > Sulfidibacterium. The sequence continues at coordinate 1,476 of CAYYRE010000130.1, forward strand.
ACGATGAGGCCGAAGTAATACGGGGGACAAAATCTTTAAACCACACCATTTTGGGATGGTTAGCCGGCAAGTTGACGTATTCCCAAAGGTTGGTCCCGGTAAGCGAGTGATGCAGGTTGCGCGCGGCATCCTGGAGGATGCCTTTCGGCGTAAGGCCGCCGTTGCGGACGGCCCGCTCAAAAACCGGTTCGGTATTCAGGTAACGGATAAAACCGGCCCCCTCGCCATACCTTCCTGTAAAAGAATAGTTGGTGTGCAGGATGTAACCCTCCGGGGCCACTTTCGGATCGTTGGCATCCAGCTTGTTGATAACAAAGTTACCTACTTCGAAAATGGCCGCTCCGCCTTGGGCATCGATCACCCCGAAGTTGGATTCCATCCGTGTGGGTTGCGGCAGGCTGTGCAATAACTTCTCAAAATCGGCCACCGTGGCACAGGTTTGCAATGCTTTTTTCATAAACTGCCCCTCATGTCCGGTTTGTTTTATTGAATCCCCGTTCAGGTTATAACTCACCGAATTCATGATGGCAAATCCTTTGGCATTGTACCCGATCCAAATGCTTTTGCCGGTTTTGTCGTTGGAATTGACCAATCCGACATAAGGATATTTTCCATCATGGAAAACCATGATCTTGTTGTTTACTGCCCAGGTATCACGGTTTTTCCATAACATGGGCCGGCCATCTTTGGTGGCTTTTCCGGAGATAACGGCAATGGTACAGGCCGATGCCGCCGTACCTGCAAAAATAAAAAGCAAAAAGGCAACAAGTAACTTTTTCATAATGAATATTTTATAGTTGTCGAAATCAATAAATAGCATAACCAAGATAAACAAAGGTACACGAATTTTTTTATACGCTATCCCTTTGAATACAACTTTTCTGATCCTGTGGGAACAACCCGGGCAGTCTATCAACAAAACCCGGAAGAGGAAAACCATTGCGGTTTCAGCCGGAAGATTCATTATTTACTATGGAAACTGCCAAAGGAAAATAAAAAATTGTAATTCATAGAAATATTGGTCTACCTTTATCAAGCACGTGTTTATCAGAACACAATAAGGAATTTAGTTATTTAAAATAATAAAAATATGTTAATTATTTAATATATTATATTAAAACTGATTTTATTAGGAGTGATACAACGTTTTAGGAAAGAATAGTCTCATTATTCAATAATAAAATAAAGCGTTTACCATACTTTGTAAATCCTTAACAACTGTTTATCAGGTATAAAAGATTTAAAAAAGCTGGAATTCAATACGTATTATTTATAAAAAATCTAAAATAGGTAAAATTTGTGTAATATTAAAATAATTTATATCTTACAACGCCAAAACAAGTCTTTTGACACCCTGCAAAAACCATAAAAATTACTGCCATGAAAAAATTTACCCTTTTTGTTTTATTATTTTTCTGCATGCACACCGTTTTTTACGGTGAGATGGTTTATTCTGTAAACGGATTTTCATCCCCTTTTTCCCGTGTTGAACCGGTAAAAAAGGTTCAACCTGTTTTTCGATTTACAAAATTTGGTAAAGCCGGTTTGACAGTGGTCGCTGAGACGTCGGATACGATTTCTACTTTTCCGTATCATGAGGACTTCTCCGTATGGCCGCCCACCGGTTGGCAAATTATTAAAAATGAGGAAAACCGTTTTTTATATTGGAAACAATACGATGATGACGGAATCCAATGTGCCGCGTATTCCGGTAGTTTGCCAGGCGTGATGATTTCCCCAGAGATGAATATTGCTTCCTTGCACGATCCGGTACTTTCATTTAGCTGGTCGCATAAACTGTATGGTTGGGGCGGCCCCCAGGTTTCGGCCAATGATTCCCTTACGGTGGAGATTTCGGGCGATGGCGGAAAAACATGGCATATCCTTTGGCAACGAAAGGGAAAAGCATCTGCCTCCAATGATGGAGCAAGACAATTTTACCCGGGCCGATTTGTACCTTCCGGTGATATTCCCCTTTCGGGGTACAACACAATAAAATTACGTTTTACAGCCAGAAGCTATAATGAACGCTTTTTCTTAGATAATGTAACCGTTGGCGAAAAACCTACATGCCCCATGCCGTATATGCCATCGGAACAGCAGGTTACCGACTCCTCTGCCCTTCTTGGCTGGGAACAAATCGGAACACCGGCAAAATGGGAAATACTTTGGGGAAAATATAACGAGGATGACGATGATACCACATCGTATTCCGATACCCTCGTTTCCACAAAACCGATGTTGCTAACGGGCCTTCAACCGCTCACACAGTACAAGTGGTATGTACGTTCGATATGTGGTACGGGCGACACCAGCCGTTGGACCGGTGGAACTGCTTTTAACACTGCATACAAAACCATTAAAAACTATCCTTACACCGAAAGTTTTGACAATTGGCCGCCCGTTTCCTGGGCAGTTACCTTTGATTTTACAGGCTCTCCCAATGAATGGGAGACTTATAGCAGCGGTGGAATCCATTGTGCCTTTGCCGATTTGGCATCGTGGAACGTTCGGGAAAGATACCCCTTTATAATGATATTGCCTTTTTTTGATGTTTCAGGGCTTACACATCCCGAGTTGACATTTAAATGGTCCCATTCCTTGGCCGATGGTACGGACGACAGCCTCTCGGTGGAAGTTTCCGGTGACCATGGAAAAACATGGCACCAAGTTTGGTACAGGGCGGGAAAAAATTTTAATTCCGACAACGGCAACACATATTCTTCTATCAATTTCATCAAGGCACACGGCATCGACCTTTCTTCTTACGGTAAAATATTGCAGATCCGTTTTGTGGCATTTTCCGATGATGGAGCCGATTTATATATCGATGATGTTTCCGTGCATGAAAAACCGGCTTGTGTAAAACAGGAATCCCTTTCGGTAAAGCGAATTACAACCCACTCAGCCATACTCAATTGGAAAGATTACGGTCTGGCCGATCACTTTGAAATAAGCCTCGACACCGCTGGTTTCGACACCACAGGGATTCAACCCACAGAGGTACAAAATACACCTTACACCGTTACGGGACTAAAGCCCGGCACGCACTACCAATGGTATGTACGTTCGGTTTGTGCCAATGGAAAAACCTCTCCGTGGGCAGGGCCGGTATCTTTTACCACACGCACCCTTCCCGAGGCAAATTTCCCCTACGTCGAAAGTTTTGACCAGTGGCCGCCTAAAGGCTGGGTGACCGATCATCACCAAACCGGAGGCAATTACGACTGGACAGGGTACAACAAAAACAGCCTTCATTGTGCCATGTCAAGGTTAGAGTATTATGGCGGCAAATTCATCCTTGTCAGCCCGCTTTTGGATGTTTCAAAACTAAGCCGGCCTGCTTTTTATTTTAAATGGTCGCACCTCGGCAGAAAATATGAATATGAAGACTCGCTTTCGGTGGAAGTTTCCAATGACTACGGGTTAACCTGGCACCAGGTATGGGAAAAATCCCGTGGAGATTTTAATTCAAACGACGGCGCCGATGCCTTTACCCCCGGAACCTTTGTCTCCATGAATGACATTGATCTTTCTCCGTTTGGCGATACGCTCCAGGTACGGTTTGTTGTCAGCAATTTGGAATACTCGGGTGCTAATCTTTTTCTCGATGATTTTACGGTTAAACAGATGTCTGTGAGCAAAATACCAACCGGGCTTGAGGCATCGCAGTTGACTGACACTTCGGCCCTTTTGGGATGGAAAGAAAACGGAACGGCTACCCGCTGGCAGATTATGGTTCGTGACACCGCACAACCCGACAGCCCCGGGAGGCTCCTGACTGCCGATAAAAATCCTTTCCGTGTGGCAGGACTTAAATCCCATACGGTTTACAGTTGGTCCGTACGCGCCATTGTACAAAACGATACCAGCCGGTGGTCTAATATTTCCTATTTCAAAACAAGTGCCTCCATGCCATGGAACGAAGGGTTTGAGCATGTTACGCCCGGCTACAGCCTACCCGACGGAATGCGTGGTTCCGGTGATTGGCGTGTAGATACCGTGGCAAGAGACCACAACAGGATACCTCACTCCGGAAAAGGATATCTTACCACATTGCTTTTGGATAATGCCTATAATGCCAGCCAAAACAAGATAATTACCCCCGGATTTTATCTCCAGGCCGATTCGGTTTACACTTTCTCGTTTTGGTATATTACGGATGGCAAAGTCGAGAATAATACAACCCTTTCTGTTTACGGGAAAAAATCCGACGGAAATATTTCGTGGCTTTATAATGACTGGTTTAGTCCTTACGGGGCTAACGGATTTAACATTCTCGGTAAAATAATTAAAAACCCGAACGATACGGTTTATAAAAAGTTCCGCGCAACTTTTATCCCTGCCAAAAGCGGAAAATATTATTTTCTCATTTATGTGTCCCCGCCATCTGAGGATCCTTATTGCCTGACTTTTGATGACCTGAAAGTGGAAGAGGAGTCCTGCCCCTCGCCTGACACATTATGGGCTTCTCAACGAACCTCTACCTCTGCTGTTTTGAACTGGACACAGCGTAATAATGCCACTCACGGGGAAATCATGTTCGATACAGCCGGTTTTGATACTACCGGATTTTCCCCTTTGGAAGTAGATTCAAATCATTACAAAGTAACAAATCTCAAGCCCCAAACAAACTACGACTGGTATGTCCGTGTCCGTTGCGGGAAAGGAAAATACAGTGAGTGGGCCGGTCCTGCACACTTCAAAACACTTTGCCCGCCTGTCGATGTTCCTTACTATGAAGATTTCGAAGAATCCGAACCGCCTGCATTACCATCCTGTATCTCCGTTGAAGATACGGTCAGCAAAGACAAAAACGGGGGGTCTTGGAGAACAACGGAAAATATTTATGGGACAAATAAATATGTAATGATAGATAACGTGTGGCATAATGAACAGCAAGACATGAATGGTTGGTTATTTACCAGAGGATTGAACCTTAAAGGCGGGATAACTTATCAGATTACATTTTCTTACAATGCCTTAAGTTCATCGCCAACACAGAATATTGAGGTATTTGCAGGTACCGGCGTGTCATCCGTGTCCATGGGGGACACGGCCCTTTTTGTTGACAAAGCGTATGGAGGATCTTTGTTCTGGCACATCGGATACGGAAACTTTACCCCTCGGGTAACAGGTGTCTATTACTTTGGTTTCCACTTTTACGGACCAGCGGAAAAAGCCTATGTCATGCTGGACAATATCCAGGTGGCCCCGCAAACAGACAAAGCCCTGTGGACCGGAAAAATGGATAACGACTGGCGCACAGCAGGCAACTGGTCGCCACCGGGTTTGCCGGGCGGTTCCACGGATGTTACTATTCCCGTGGGTCTTAAAAACTACCCGACACTCCACCATTTTGGCTATTGCCACGATTTAACCATCCAAGGCGATTCTACCGGAAACGGTTCGCTTGCAGGTGGAGACTACCTGTATCCCTCCGATTCGGTTTATGTGCAATGCTATTTCCCGGCAAGGAAAGACCCATGGCACGGATGGAAGGAAATATTCTCTCCGGTGGCATTGCAATACATTTCACCGGAATTTGTAAATCTTACCACAACCCCCGTTGGACAAGGCGTTGAAATGTTCCGCTGGAGTATTGAGTTGAACCGATGGATTAGTATTAAAACCAAGGATGGCCTATACAACGTGGGAGATGCAGTTAGTAATTTCAACTCTCTTTCACATCCGTTCTTTGAAGATATGGGCTACCGGATAGCTTACGACAGCAGCCAGATAAAAGTATTTGCTTCCCATATATTGAACAGCGGCGGAGGCAGAACCCTAACAAACTATGAACATGGACCTGGTTGGTTTTTAACCGGTAATCCTTATACCTGTGCTTTGTATTGGAACAGAAGCGGCTGGGAACTTAGAAATATTGATGGTACAGCCAAAATTTGGAATGAGCGTATGGCCAGCTACGAGGATATCCCTTCGGGCACCGGAATTATACCACCCATGCACGCCTACATGGTATATATCAATGGACGTAATGGGAATTTGGGGGAAAGTGTAACCGACCAGGTGCATCTGGCGGATATTGCCGGCAAAAATATTCCGGATACCACTTTACTTTTCACGGCAGTTGACCTGGACCACCATATGGCACAGCAGTTTGTCATCCGCCTTGCGGCCAATGCCACCACAGATTTTGACACCCTGTACGATGCACGTTTCCTGCCCGGCTTTGCCCCGCAATTTTATGCCGTGATGAACCAGTGGCACTTATCGACTTATGCCGTACCACAACTTACGGATAACCAGACAATTCCGCTGGTATTCATCAAAAACAAGGGAACACATTTCCAAATCCGGGTCCGGGGATTGTCCCGCTGGCTTACGCACCAAAATCTCTACCTGAAAGACCTGAAAGAAAACAGAACACAGTTGCTGAATAACGATTCGGTGTACAACTTTACGGCAGCCGATGGCGATGACACCAACCGTTTCGTGTTGCAGTTTGCGCCGGTGGGCGTTCCTGCGGCCAATGCGCCGGCAAGCATTCGTGTTTACGGTACCCGTGGCAAAGTGATGGTCAGGGCCGAAAAACCGCTGACAGGCATGGTCAGTCTTTATGCCATAACGGGACAATTATTGCGCCGGATATCGATGAAAAACCAACGTTCCGCAACAATATTCCTTGGCCGTTTCAAGGGAATGGTCGTTGTATCAGTTGCCGGCAGAAAATCGGTTACCAACAAAGTGATTTACGTTCCGTAAAGTCACCACTGTACCGGCTGTCCGGGAAAGATTAACACAATACAAATCTTTATTTTCCGGGCGGCCGGGCGGGCTGTCCGCTTTATCCCCTTGCCTCAAACCGTGTTTCGCAACGCCGTACGGGGGCTTCCTGCCGTCAGCCTCCGCCGGCTGCTGCACATCGGTTTGCGCCTGCGGGGGATGCCGCTGCCATCTTCCAAAGGAACTCCTTCGGAGCCTGCCGCAAAGAAGAAGCTGTTAGAAACCTTCCGGGCCGAAAAAGAACTTCACTTGTGCAAAAAAATCCCCGAAGGTTGGATAAAGCAAAAACACGATCTTTTTAGCAACCTATACCGGCCAACGCAATAAAAACAACCTATCCCGCAGGCAGTTGCCTACTGAATCCCTCTTCAAGGGAAATGAAAGTTTCGGTGGCGGTAACTTCCGGAATGGCTTGAATCTGGTCCACCAGTATCTTTTTCAGGTGTTCATTGTCTTTGGCATAAATCTTCAAAAAAAGCGAGTATTTCCCGGTAACGTGGTGACATTCCACCACTTCGGGTATTTCCGAGATCTTTTCTAAAACATGCGCTTGGGAATGGGGACTTGCCAATCCAACCCTTATCCCCACAAAAGCTGCCGATAAATAGCCCATTTTTTTGGGCACAAACACAAGAGTAGAACCACGGATGATACCGGCTTCTTTGAGTTTGTTTACCCTTTGATGGATCAACGCCCCCGACACGCCACATTGTCTGGCAATTTCAAGGTACGAGGTCCGGGCATCATCGGTTAAAAAACGCAGAATTTTATGGTCAAGCTCATCAAGTTGTGGCGAATGGTGCATTTGAATAATGGTTTTTTTGGTTTCTCTATTTTTCGGATAGTACAAATGTAAATGAAATTTTTTCATTCGAAATTCACACAGACGAATGAAAAAAATTTTATGGGAAAGCGAAGCGGTTCCCCCTGTA
>CAYYRE010000131.1:0-9031 GCA_964473895.1 uncultured Lentimicrobiaceae bacterium
AAGGTGTTAAACAATCATTTAAACCCTACGGAAAAATAGGTTACGAAATGGTGTAGGTTTACATCGCCTGTAATTCCCATGTGCAGTTTTCTCACCGGAATCCAGGCATCGTTGAGGCTCGATCCGTGGCGCAAAAAATATCCCGTAAGGGGGCGGTGTCCGGTTTCCTGCATTAACCTTGTCATAAAATTAACAGCAAAAGTTACCGAAAACCGGCCGCACCACGAGACTTTGTAATGCGAAATATCTTGTTCATCAATCAGGCTGTCGTACAGCGCATGGTCTTTTTGCAAGGTAATTTGTCCCGTTAAAAAGCGGGTTACCAGCGTTGAGTCGTAGTCCATGGCTTTTTGGTAGCCGGCGGCATTTGTCCCGAAAGGATGATAATCATAATAGCTCCAGGCATGGTCGCCGTAATGCATCCCATCGGAAGAAACCAAAACAGCCACATCTTTACCCAGGACAAGGCCTTTTTCACGAATGATTTCAGACACCACACCGGCAAGGTCTTCGGCCAACCGGTTCATCCGGTCCCAGCGGGTAAAGGGGATAAGAATGGGAATAATCTGCACATTCCTGTTAAAGTATTGCAGGAAAGGCACCAGGGCTTCCAGCGAATGTTCGGTTTCGACCACTGTGCGGTTGACCACAAAATCACTTTTGGGCAGGTGCGTCAAAATCTCATCCCGTAAAGGGGATATTGCGACTTTCCCGTAAGGGCCTCTCCAAAACCTGAAATCGCCGAATATCAATTTGTTACGGATGCCGAACGTTTCCGACCAATGGGCGTTTCCGATCAAAATAACGGTGCGGGCCCGGATGTGCCGCTGGATATGTACGGCCGTACGGCCGGCAAGGGTATAGTCATCATGGGGGGAAATGCCGAAAATAAAAGGTGTTTCTTCCTGAAAACCATACTGTTTTTCGTTTTCCTGAAAACGCTGTTTTTCTATTTCCAAAGCATATTTTCCAATGAAATCCATCTGTTCGGCCGTGTGCGGAAACCCAATGGTATCCACCAAACCGCGCAAATCGCCCTTTGCGGGGATGGTTACCCGCCTTAAAACGTGTTGCATTGGTATCTGTGCAAAACTATTGTTGAACGGAGCCATAAGCAATAACAATGTCAACATCGATAAAACCAAATGAACGAAAGGTGTTTTTTTCATTTATTTCATCGTTTGTTTGTAAAAATCAACTCCCCTGAATGGTTTCATCTTCACGGATTTTGGGGGCAATGGCAAAACCCGTGAAACCGTAAATAAGGGCAAAAATGAAACCCGTATAACACATAATGGCCCATGGCGCATAATCCACCACATCAACACCAAGGGTAGCCGACATAAACACACCGGCAATGCTCCAAGGGACAAGCGGTACTACCACTGTTCCGCTGTCTTCGGTGGTACGCGACAGGTTTTTGGCAGCCAGTTTTAATTTTTTATACGCCGGGGCAAACAGTTCCCCGGGAATCAGAATCGACAAGAAGGAACTCCCTGTCATAACGGCGGTGGCAATGGTGGCAAATACGGTGGAGGCGATGAGTTTTCCGGTGGTGTTGGCCACTTTCAGTAAACGTTCGAGCAATACATCCAACATGCCGGCCGACTGAATGATTCCGCCGAAGGCAAAAGCACAAAAGGCAATGAGCGTAACGTGCATCATATCCACCATGCCTCCCCGGCTGAGCAGCTTATCCACCATGGGAATTCCCGAGTGGGACGAAAATCCCGTTACCATGGAAGCGACCGCAGTGGAGAGATCGGTTTTCTGAAAAATCAGTGCCAAAACTACCGCCACAAAAGAAGATAACAGCATATTGGGAATCACCGGTTTTTTGCGAATGGCCGAATACAAGGTAATGGCTGCCGGTAAAAGCAACCACCAGCTAAAGACAAAATGGGCTTTGATACCTTGCATGATTTCCTGTGTGCGTACAAGCGAAACGTTTCCGGTATGAACGGTTTTCCATCCGAGAAAAAAATAGACTGCCAGTCCCAGTAACCAAGCCGGCGCAGTGGTCCACAGCATATGCCGGATATGATCGAAAAGGTTGCTTCCGGCAGCAATGGGTGCCAGGTTGGTTGTGTCGGAAAAAGGGGAGAGTTTGTCGCCGAAATAAGCACCTGCCACAATGGCTCCTGCGGCTTGTCCCAAAGGAATCCCCAGGCCGTGGGCAATCCCCATAAAAGCTACGCCAAGGGTGCCCACCGTTCCGTAGGATGTGCCTGTAACCAACGAAATTACGGAACAAACCAGTGAAGCCGTGATTAAAAAATATTGCGGCGAAATCAACTCCAGTCCGTAATAAATGAGCATGGGAATGGTGCCGGCTGCAATCCATGAGCCGATAATGGTGCCCACCACAATAACAATCAGCATGGCAGGCATCCCTTTCATCATGCTGTCGATCATACCTTTTTCCATCTCTTTGTAGGAATAGCCGAGGCGTAAAGCAATCCCACCTGCCACCACTGCAGCCGCTATGAGCAATATCTCGGCATTCAAGTGATACACACCGTATCCAATGCCGAGAAACAACGCAATGGCTATTAATGGCAAAAGCGACTGAAAAAAAGTAGGTTTCTTTTTTTGTTTTTCTTTGTGGGCCATGTCAATGTTCTGCATTTAATTTTACCAAATCTTCCTTTGTCACAGGCGCTACAATCCGGACAATGGGGTAGGTCTGTCCTGTTTTCAAATAGTCCGAAAAAACATATTGGTGCATGGCAGCCTTCGTCACAATCCCGTAACTGGACTGGGGTTCCAGTAACAACGGGATGAGGTTGGAGGCCGGTTGTGCGGTCAGCACAACAATACTCCCTTTCGGGAAAATTTTCTTTTGGGACCACATGGCCACATCCACATACTTGTGTGGTTTTTCTTCCTCGCGGTCATTGGTAACGTGCCGGATACGGTAAAATTGTGCCTGTAGTGTATCCTCCTTGTTCAGAGCGTAAAGGAGGATGTGGTGTTTTTGTAAAAGTGCTGTGAGCCTTTTTTGGGAAGCATCGTAGAGGTAGGCCACCGGTTTCCGGACACTTGTCTTTACCAGTACCAGCGGCTCATAATTTTCCAGATTTTTGGTTACGGTTTTCCAATGGTATAAATCAAACACCGGAAAAGCGCAGGTTTTGTGTGCCGAATCCGGAAAATAATCCATTTGAAGCCGTGAAACCTGATCGTACGGTTCCTCTGCTTTCAGCAATTTCTCCCTTGCTTTTCTCACCAAGGTCAGCATTTCGGGGGAATGGGCGGCTACCGTTTGCAGAAAAGACAAAATGGCTGCCTCCTGGCCCAGTACACGGTGCCGGATGTTCTGGCGCGGATCGGCAAAGCGGCGCCCTTCGATAATAAACGACAAGGTATTGTATATTCCCATGCTTTGTCTTCCATCGTTGATGGCAGTGGTGCTGTGGCGCAGCACGTATCCCTGAAAAGGCATGCCCACGGTATAGCGGTGAAAGGTAAAACCTTTTTCACGTATTGCTTTTCCCGTTTCGGGGACGAACACTTTCCGTGTAAAGCCGATGAGCGACGGGTCGATGTTCAGGTTGGTCACGCCCCCGAGCATTTCATCGGCCGCTTTGATGTATCCGTGATGAATCCACGCTTTCTTAATGCAGTTGTATTCATGTATATCGAGTGTGATTTCCGGTTTCCATGTAAGAAACAGTTGGTGCAATGCTTGTGATTCGGGTTCGCTCAAGACCACATGGTTGCGGTTCAAATCCATATTGTGTGCATTGCGCCGTTGCAACATTTCGCTGCCATCGGGGTTTACCTGGGGTACAAGGATCAGGTCAAAATGGTCCAGCAATTTCTTGTCTTTGGTGAGCAGGTCGCGTGCTGCCAAAAGAGCTGCTTCTTTGCCCGAAGGTTCGTTGCCATGTTGTTGGCAATAGATCAAAACAAGTGGTTTGGTATGGCGATGGGAGGCAAATTTTTTGTCAGCCGTAAAAAAGAGAGCCGGAATTTCACGGCCCTGTACCGATTTACCAATGATTTTCATGGAAACGGTTTTCGAGTGACGGGTGAGCGTTGAAAGGTAATCCATCATGGCCTGATGGGAAGTGAGGTGTTGGAAATTTACGGCAACCACAGGCGGTTGCGGAAGGACTGTTTTGGGATTCCTGAAGGAAAAGATCCCCATAAGGGAAACCATAAACAACCCCGTCAGCAATCCTTTTCCAATGATGTTATTTTTAAAAAGGATCCGTTGTTTGCTCAGGTAGAAGTGTTTCATCGTATTGATATTTGTTTTGAATAGTTTACGATTCGAAAGTCCCTTTTTTTGTCTGTTGACCTTCTTTCATCATCACCGTTCCATTGGCCAAAAGAAAACGGATCTGCATTTCACTGTCCAGCAGAATAATATCTGCATCTTTCCCTGATTCTATACTTCCTTTTTCATGCAACCGGAAAATACGGGCAGGGTTGCCGGACACAACTTTTAGTGCTTTATCCCATGAAAGTTGCATGTCGGTTACCAACTTTTTAAATGTATGGAAAATGGCATCCGGTTTTCCAATTCCTGTACGGACATAGTGGCCGTTTTCGTCAAAAACCGGTATGGAGCCGCATCCATCCGAAGTGGTGGTGATGTGTTCGATGGGGACACCGGCTGCCAACAATCGCATCACCCCTTCGGCGGCATCCACCCCTTTGCGGGAACCTGTTTCGGGATAGGATGTCAAATCCAGGTGTCCGTTCAAGCCATATTTTTTGGCTTCTTCGAAAACCGCTTCGGTACGGTTGCAGTGGGTGGGTAAAAATTGCGAAAAATCCAGATCGCTTTCTTCGACTGCTTTGTAGATCAAGGCAAAAGGTTCTTTCCTGCTGCCGAGGTGCAGGTTGACGATTCCGGCTTTGTTACCGAGCATTCCGCCGATACGGGCATGGACGGCAAGGCGGATCAATTCCTGTGCGGAAGGCTCGGAGGAGCGATGGTCGGCAATGGCCACTTCGCCCACGCCGATGACCTCGTCAATGAGGGAAATGTCACGTCCCACATCGCCAAGGAGCGTGGGTGTAGGCACCTGGTAAGCCCCTGTCAGCATCCAGGCGGAGACACCCTCGGCACGCAGGCCTTTCACTTTCATCAGGACACTTTCGAGGTTACGGGTAAACCCATCAGTACCCAACAGCCCAATAACGGTGGTAACGCCTCCACGGAGCATATCGCCAAGTTGTAATTCAGGCGTACGGGTAGCCGGGCCGCCTTCGCCACCGGACCCTGCAATGTGTACATGACTGTCGATAAATCCCGGAACGGCTGTGAGTCCTGCACCATCAATGATATCAAGGAGAGGAAAGTTTGTTTCGGATAAAGCGATTTCATCGGCTACGGCCAATATTTTTCCTCCTCCTGTCAGGATATCTTTTTTGCCGAGGGGTTGTGGTGCGTAAACTGTAGCGTTCTTGATCAGGATCATGTTGTTGAATGATTTAGCTTTTTGTTTTCAAAATAAAGTTATTCTGTTTATTGCCATTCGCCGTAATAATCGATGGCCACATTGGTTTTGGCATCAGAGGAATAGCGGGCGTTGAAATTATAAGTCCATCCCATGGTGGTGGAAGCTCCTCCGCTTTGTGTGGTTATGATGGCCGAGTTGGGCAGATAGCCGATGCCGTTGGCCTGGTCGCGGGGCAACTTCCGGTCGCCGTGTGTGGGGTCCACCGGCACCCAGCCGTAGTGGGGCAGGTACACTTCGATCCAGCGGTGGAAAACATCGTCAATGGCCCGTTTATGTCCCCGTTTCACAATGGAACCCACATAGCGCGCCGGGATACCGGCTGAGCGGCACATGGAAATAAAAACGAAAGAGTATTCGGAACAGGAACCGTTGCCGCGTGCCAGCACGGTAGGTGCTTCGTTCCAGCCACCGGTACGCAGGTAATACATGTGTTTTATGACATAATTAAAGATGTCCCGCATTTTCCAGTAAAGGCTTTGGTCGTTGCCCACGGCTTTTTTCACCGCTTCCGTAATGATGGGATTATGGATCTGAAATTTTGTATTGTCTTGCAGGTATTTGTTCTTCACCTCTTCGGGTATCTCTTTTTCAGTTCCAACCCTATCGGGGTCAATGAAATAACGTACTTCCCACGTGTTCACCGAGAAATGACAGGTCATTTGCCTTTGTTCGCCCGGTTTAAGGTTTTTGATAACGAAATGGGCGGTTTTTTGTCCCCATTGATCGGTTACCACATTTTCGATGGCAGGTGCGTATTGGAATTTACTGGTGATCTGTTGGTTAGGCCGGTTTTCGGGCAGGGCAAAATAGACATCCATTTTTTTGATTTTTCCCGGGCCGAAGTTATCCACGTTAAAATAATATTTTATTTCGGCTTTGTACGGGTTATAACGGATATATTCCTGATTGTCCATGGCTTTCAGTTCATAGACTTTCATGTCTTGAAAATCCACATTCCACAGGTGTTTTCCATCCCAGGCAATGTCTGCGGAAGCTTCGCCGGGAGTTTTCGTAATCAGCACCACCGATCCGCGCTGCGGATCGATCATGTATATTTCGTTTTTCATCCGGTCGGTTACCCACAGGTATTTTCCGTCAAAGGTAACCCCTTGCGGGTGCAAATCGGGCGAGGGGAACGAACGGATGGTTGTCCCATCCTGCGGGTCGAACTGGATGAGGCGGTTATGAATGTCATCCACGCACCACAGGTATTTTCCATCCCAGGTCAACCCCAGCGGTGCCGGCGTGGGGGCGAATATGGTTTTTAGGATGGTTCCGTCTTTGGGATCGATTTTGAAAATCCGGCCGTTGTGGTACTCATCCCCTTGGGGAATCATCCCTTTGGCATCGGCACACCACAGGTATTTCCCATCGAAAGCCAGCCCCATGGGCCAATAAGCCGGGGAAGGAATGCTCCTGAGCACCTCCCCTTTTTCGTTCATTTCGTAAATTTTGTCCGTCCTGAAATCGGCCACCCATAAATGTTGGCCATCGAAAGTAATCCCCGAAGGGTATTTTCCCGGGGTATTGAACGACTGTACCACTTGTCCCGTCCAAGCCATAGCGGCCAGCGGAAAAAGGAAGAAAAGTGTCAATAATTTTTTCATGGTTTTATTTTTTTAAAGTTTGTTGTAAAGTTAAGACAGTTTTTTATAAAAACAACATAAATAACTAAATTTTAATGTATTATGTAAATTGTAAATCATTTGGTCCGTTTATTTGCAGATCGGTTCTCCTATTTCGAAAAAAATATAAAAGTGATTTGACATGGAAAGATTTTCTTACGATTCGTTTTCCGTGATTTTGTTCCGGAAAATTGAAACATCTGTACTTTTTTGATTTCATCGTTCATTTATCTTAGCCGTAGCAATGCTTTCTCCATTCTGAAAAGCGCTTCGGAGAGTTGTTGTTTGTCCAGAGCATACGAAAGGCGGACACATTCGGGCATTCCGAAAGGTTCGCCCGGTATCAGCGCCACACGGGCTTCCTCGAGAAGATAAAGACAAAGCTCCGTACTGTTGCTGATGGTTTTCTTTCCATTGGTTTTCCCGAAATAGCCGCTCACATCCGGAAAAAGGTAAAAGGCCCCTTGGGGTAGATTCACCTGCACCCCTTCCAACAGTTGCAGCTTTTGTAAAGCCATGTCCCGTCTTTCCTTAAAAGCGGAAACCATATTTTTAAGATATGGGGATTTTTCGGGCAAAATCCGGAGCGCTTCTACTGCCGCCATTTGCGAAATACTGGAGGGACCGGAGGTGATCTGCCCCTGTATTTTGCTGCAGGCAGCTGCAAGCCATTGAGGGCCTGCCATATATCCGATACGCCATCCGGTCATGGCAAAGGCTTTGGAAACTCCGTTGATGACAGCAACTCTGTTTTGAAGGAATTCAAAAGAGGCTATACTGTGGTGCTTACCCGAATAATTGATATGTTCATAAATTTCATCCGAAACAATAAAAATGCCGGGGTGTTTTACCAGTACTTCGGCAATAGAGGCCAGCTCTTCTTCCGAATATACGGTACCCGCCGGGTTGGAAGGGGCATTGAGTAAAAAAATCTTTGTTTTGGCAGTAACGGCCTGTTCAATTTGCCGGGGATGTAATTTAAAATTCTCCCGGAGGTTGGTTTGCAGAACGACCGGCTTTCCCCCGGCCATACGGATCATATCCGGATAAGAAACCCAGTAGGGTGCCGGAAGCAAAACTTCATCCCCCGGATTTAACAACGAAAGAAAAACATTGGCCAGTGCCTGCTTGGCACCATTGGAGATGACAATTTGATCTTTATGAAAAGACAAGCCGTTGTCACGTTTCAGTTTTTTTGCCACTGCAGAACGCAATTCGTCAAATCCTGCAACGGGCGGGTAATGGGTTATATTGGCATCAATGGCTTGTTTGGCTTTTTCTTTCACCTGTTCGGGTGTATTGAAGTCAGGTTCACCGATACCAAGGTTAATGATGTCGATCCCCCGGTTTAAAAGGGCACGGGTATGTTGTGCCATTTCCAAAATGGCCGAACCCTTGAGTTCTTTGACGTGATTTGCCAACAGGTTTTCAGACATAACCATTCCATTTTGAAAATAAAAACGGAAAAATGCCCGGCGTGGACGGGTCTTTCACAACGGGATACAAAAACAACCCTGTATTTTTAACAACCAGCAAAGTTTTCATAAGCAGATGATCTCATGATGGCCAATTTTTTCTCACAGTATGAATTGGTTACATTCATAAATCTTTTGAAAATGAATCATATTTCAGGGACAAAGATAGGTAAGCCTTTGAATAAAACAAATTATTTTAATGAAAATTTGCATTTATAATATTTTTGACTTATGGTATTTTTATTTTAAAAAAATAAAATAATTTGGTTTTTGATATAAAATTGTAATTTATATATCCAAAATAATTATAAACTGTAAGTTTTGTAAATGATTTTTTTACATTTGGAAAACAAAAAAATGAGGATGTGAAGTGCATTCAAAAGGTTGTACTCCGTAAAATTTTTTACAGGGGGAACCGCTTCGCTTTCCCATAAAATTTTTTCATTCGTCTGTG
>CAYYRE010000132.1:0-9016 GCA_964473895.1 uncultured Lentimicrobiaceae bacterium
TGGGAAGTGGTGCATCCTGAGGGGTGAATTGTGTACTGTGGGCCGGTGCGTTGAATCATAAGCGTTATGGCCATAAAATTTGCTTACCGGGATATGATATCAAAAGAGAAATTACCTGCTCAACCATTTTTGAAAGCTGAAGAGATATGAAAAAATATGATAAAATAGTTAAAAATGCTGCCGGCCGACAAGTGCCAACCATCATTAACGGTGAAAACCATATTCCTTTTCAAGGTGTGGGAAAATATAAACCCCGGGGCCGGAAATATGCGCCGCGTATTGCCTCTTGTGCCGACTATCCGGAAGATGGCAATAAACAGGTGGCCACACTTAAGGATGCCCTCCTCAAAGCGGGCTTGAAAGATGGGATGACCATTTCAACGCATCACCATTTTCGCAACGGTGATTTGATAGCCAATCAGGTGTTTGACATAGCCCACGAACTGGGAATCAAAAACCTGCGTTGGTTTCCATCGGCCAGTTTTCCGTGCCACGAACATTTGATCCCCTACCTTGAAGATGGTACCATTCAACGTATCGAAGGCAGTATGAACGGAGCGCTCGGCAGGTTTTGTTCGCAAGGAAAGATGCAAGGTCTTGGTGTTTTACGTTCGCATGGCGGACGTTACCAGGCCGTACAGGATGGGGAAGTGCAAATTGACATTGCCGTGATTGCCGCCCCGACCGCCGATGCTTTCGGTAATGCCAACGGCGTAAACGGTCCGGCAGCCTGTGGCCTGTTGGGGTTTGCCCTGGCCGATTCACAGTATGCCGATAAGGTGATTGTGGTGACCGATAACCTGGTGCCTTTTCCGGCGATCCCCTGGCAAATTCACGGGAACTATGTGGATTATGTGGTCAAAGTGGATCAGGTGGGTATTCCTGAAAAAATCATTTCCGGAACCACTAAAATCACCAAAAGTCCTGACCGGTTGCTGATTGCCGAGCTGACAGCACAATTTTGTGAAGCTACCGGATTGATTTATGATGGTTTTTCGTATCAGGCGGGTGCGGGAGGGACAGCCCTCTCCATAGGGAATTATTTTGGAGATATTTTGCGTAAAAATAACTGGAAAGCCCGTTTTATCCGTGCCGGAAGTAATAAATATCCTGTCGAAATGCTGGAGGAAGGATTGGTGGAATACATTCTCGATGGCCAGACTTTTGACCTCGAAGGGGTACGTTCCATGCGCGAAAACCCCAACCATGTGTGGACATCACCGTTTACTTCATACAATTATCACGGCAAAGGGAATTTTGCCTCCATGGTTGATGTGGTGGTTCTCGGTGCCACCGAAGTCGATGTGCATTTTAATGCCAATGTGGTAACCCATTCCGACGGGTATCTGCTGCATGGTATCGGCGGATGGCAAAATACGCTTTTCGGAAAAACCACCATTTTGCCTATCCCTTTGTTCCGCGATCGTATTCCGGTGATCCGCGACGAGGTGACAACCCTCTGTGCGCCGGGTGAGATGATCGATGTGATTGTTACCGAAAGGGGCATTGCCATTAATCCGTTGCGCCAAGACTTATTGGAGAGGGCCAAAGACAGCGGATTGCCCATTAAAACCATTCACCAGTTGAAAGAGGAAGCGGAAGCCATTTGCGGGGTGCCCGACAAACCAAAACTGAGTGATGAAATTGTGGCTGTCATCAAATGGGTGGATGGGACGGTCCTGGATTCGGTGTATAAGGTGTTGGAATAAAGATAAATGGGGATGGGTTAACGTTTGCGCTGGTTGGAGAATAACATTATTTTGTGTGGAAACGGAAGAATTGATAAAGACTTCGTTGTCGTTTTATGCCTTGGGGGAGTTTCGTAACTATGTCCGGCTGCAACATGGATTTGCCAACCGGAATTTTAAACTGACTACCGGCAAGGGGCTGTTTTTGTTTCGTATGCAACTGCAATCCCCGGTACAGAATATTGAAAAAGAGCACCGGATGCTTGAAATACTGAAAAATTCCGGATTTCCGGCGGCTTTTCCCGTTCACGATAAAAATGGGAAAACCTGGCATACGGTGAACGGTAACACCATTTCCATTTACGATTTTATCCCGGGAGAGGTTCCCCTGTTAAACGAACAAACCGTTACGGAAGCGGCTCTTGTCCTGGCCCGGTTGCATCAAACCGAAGAAACAAAAGTTCCTTTTAAACCCAATAAGTTAAGACCGCAAAAAGTGGCTTCTGTCATGGATGAATTTGCCCGGGCGCCGCATCCGCTTCCGGATGTCTTCGACCGTGTAACCCGTGTGTGGGAAACGCTGGAACCTTTTTTGCACGAAAGACTGCCTTCGGGACTTCTCCACGCTGACCTGTTTCCCGATAATACAATTTTTGAAGGTAACCGGCTGAAAGCGGTTATTGACTTTGAGGATTATTGCATCGACAGCCTGTTGTTTGATGTGGCCATGAGTATCAATGGTTTTTGTTTTGTTCACAACCGGTTCGACCCGGTTTTGTTCCATGTTTTTATGAAAACGTATGACAGCCGCCGGCCGTTGACTCCCGAAGAAAAGGAGTTGTTGCCGGTGTACATACGTTGGACAGCCCTGGCCATGGCCTCCTGGCATCTTGAAAACCATTTGATGTATAAGCCGTATCCCCGGCAGGAAAAACGGGTCCGTGAATTATTGGAAAGGACAGAAAAACAGTATCCTTTTTTTTAAAGGGAAGCCTTTCGGTAAAATTTTACGGTCTGTTTTTCTCGATGTCAGTCAGTGTACCGGTTTGTGGATCGAAACGTAATGTGGTATTTTCTTTGACGGGTACGCTGGTAATGTTCCCAAGCTGGGGAACCGTAAAAGTATCGGAATAAAAGGGATGGCTCCCGCTTCCCACGGAAATAACCGCTTCTACGGGAATCCGGTAAAAGAAGGCATCTGTTCCGGCGGTTATGGCTGTGGGGATGGTTTTCATGGCATTGGTGATGCGTGCTGAAATACTCAAAACATGCGTGGTACCTTCTTTGTCGGTATATTGCAATAACTTTCCGGAAAGCGATTGTTTTTCGGGATCAAAAACAAAAGAACGCACCACCATCTGACGGTATTCACGTCCAAGGAAAAGAACCAGGTATTCATGTTCCAGATTTTGTAACTCGGTATCCATGTATCGAATACCCTCACCATAATTGACTTCCTGGTATCCTGTTAACAGGTTATAGCGGCTTTGGCGGATATTTTTTATTTGCTTGGCCGCATCATTGGCACGGTCTTCTTCCGAAAGGTTGACCCAACTGGTTTGAAACAGGAACCGTTTGATGGTAACCGTGTCAATGGTAATTTTTCGTACGATGGTATCCACTTTTTGGGCACGGCTGTAACCGGCCTGCATATCGAATCCTTTCCGGTGATCCGAAAAGAGATACATTTGGCTGGAAGCCTGCGGGGGAGCCGGTGGGAGAGAGGCAACGGTTTTCTCCTCTTGGCGGGGCAATCCAAATCCCGTAATGATTCCCCGGCTGTTCAGTTGCAAGCCGAACGACCTGACTTCTTTGGAAGAACGGCTTTGGGGAAAGCGGACATAAAAGACAGCCGAAGGGTCTGCTTCGACAACCGGTTCCACTTTAACGGATAAAAGCTTGTAATAAACCTTTTTACTGCGAATGTAATGGATAGTCCCGAGGTATTTGGAAGCATATTTTGCAAAAGGGCCGGGAACTTCCGTCACTTGCTCCAAAACCACCCGTACTTTAAAAATGGTTTTGGGCAAAGCATAATAAATACCGCCGGCGGGCGAAACAGCCTCGGGTTTTCCAGTGGCTTTGGTTACCTGAAAATTGTATTGCGCTTGGGTAATCAAAGGGAAAAGCAATGCCGGAAGTAAGAGCCCCAAAAAGAGGGAAAGCCTTTGTTTCATGATAAGTTATCCAATGGTGAACAGGCAAAAATACAAAAAAATC
The DNA here is from genome assembly GCA_964473895.1 of uncultured Lentimicrobiaceae bacterium. Lineage (GTDB taxonomy): Bacteria > Bacteroidota > Bacteroidia > Bacteroidales > F082 > Sulfidibacterium. The sequence goes on from CAYYRE010000132.1 coordinate 3,909, forward strand.
CCCGGGTGTTCTCCGGGGATTTGAATTAAAACATTGGGCTTTTACCCGGTGACCGGGTAAGAAAGCAGTCAAACATTTATTTGATAAACAACAATTCGCGGTATTTGGGCAAAGGCCACAGGTTATCATCCACAAGCAACTCGAGTTTGTCCACATGCCGGCGGATACTTTCAAACTTCGAAAGAACGGTATCGCGGTAAGCAATGGCTTTTTCCATACTGTCCGTAAGGGCATTGGCCTTTTTCCGGGCTTCCACCAGTTCGGCAACACCCTCTTTAATACCGGCCACATGGTCGGAAATTTCCTTAATGGTATTCAACTGGTTACGCGACAGTTGCACGTAGGTTTTGGAGTCCAGCACTTCCTGAAGACCTTTGGCATTTTCGATGAGCCGGTTTTGGTACTGAATGGCCGTTGGCAGGATGTGGTTTACTGCCAAATCGCCCAATACGCGGGCTTCGATTTGTATCTTTTTAATGTATTTCTCTAATTTGATTTCGTTACGGGCTTGTAATTCAAGGCGGCTTAAGACATTGTGACGTTCAAAAAGAGCAATTGTTTTTTCCGAAACAAAAGCAGGTAAAGCATCCGGTGTATTCCGGTTGTTGGACAAACCGCGCCGGGCCGCCTCTTCGATCCATTCGTCGCTATAGGAGTTTCCTTCAAAACGGATTTTTTTGGAGGCCACAATGTAAGATTTCACCACATTGAAAATGGCGGCATCTTTTGCCATCCCCTGTTTCATCAAGGCATCCACTTCGTCTTTAAACTTGGTCATTTGTTCGGCTACAATGGTGTTCAGCACAAACATGGGTTTGGCCGTGTTAGCCGTTGAGCCTACGGCACGAAATTCAAATTTGTTGCCTGTAAAAGCAAAGGGCGAGGTGCGGTTGCGGTCGGTGTTGTCGAGCAGGATTTCGGGAATTTTCGGGATGTTCTTGATTACAGGCCGGCCGTTGTGTCCGTTGATTTCTTTGTATTCCGGCATTTTTTCGATCTCGTCCAGCGTTTCGGTTACCTGTTTCCCGAGAAAAACCGAAATAATGGCCGGCGGGGCTTCGTTGGCACCGAGACGCAGGTCGTTGCCTTCGGAAGCCACACTGGCACGCAGCAACTCTTCGTTATCGTACACTGCCATTAAAATGTTGGCCAGAATGGTAACAAAACGGAAATTGTCTTTGGCCGTTTTTCCGGGAGACAGCAGATTGACCCCCGTGTCGGTAGCCATTGACCAGTTGTTGTGTTTTCCGGAACCGTTGATGCCGGCATAAGGCTTTTCGTGTAACAACACCTTAAAATGGTGCCGGCGGGCCACTTTATCGAGCATGTGCATTAAGAGCTGGTTGTGGTCCACGGCCACATTGACTTCCTCGAACATGGGGGCACATTCAAACTGACTGGGCGCCACCTCGTTATGTCTTGTCTTTAAGGGGATGCCCAGTTTATGTGATTCGATTTCCAGATCCTGCATAAAAGCAAGGGCCCGGTCGTTGATGGTACCGAAATAATGATCGGAAAGCTGTTGGTCTTTGGCCGAAGCGTGACCGAAAACGGTTTTTCCGGTCAGCACCAGATCGGGACGGGCCGTAAAAAGAGCTTCATCCACAAGGAAATACTCCTGTTCCCAACCAAGGGTGGCAAAGACTTTGTTCACGTTTTTGTCAAAATAGCGGCAAACCTGCGTAGCGATTTGATCCAGGGCAGCCATTGATTTCAGCAGGGGCGTTTTATAATCCAGCGACTCACCGGTATAAGAAACAAAGATGGTAGGAATACAAAGGGTGTGATCGAGAATAAAAGCCGGTGAGGTAGGGTCCCAAGCCGTATAACCCCTTGCTTCGAAAGTGGAACGGATGCCGCCGCTGGGAAAACTGGAAGCATCGGGTTCCTGTTGTACCAACTGGCTCCCCTGGAAGTGTTCCAAAGCGCGTCCGTTGGACAGGGGGTTGATAAATGCATCGTGTTTTTCGGCGGTGGAGCCTGTCAATGGGTGAAACCAGTGGGTGTAATGCGTAGCCCCTTTGCTCATGGCCCAGGCTTTCATGGCCGAAGCCACCTGATCCACTACTTTGCGTTCAATGCTTTTGCCCTCATCAATGGCCTTCATGACCGCCTCATAGGCTTCGCCGGTCAGATACTCCTGCATGACGGACTGGTTGAACGTCATAGAGCCGAAATAATCGGATGCTTTTCCGGAAGGGTATTGTACCGCTTCCACTTTTCGGCTGAGCGTTTTTTCCAGCGCGATAAATCTAAATGTTGCCATAACTTTTTGTTTTTGATGGTACTTTAATGATTAACAGCCCTATAAATGTAATCAGTCCATTCAACAACAATATTTCAAACCCCGTTTGATATCCCGGAAAAATATATTCCAGCAGTTTGGTCAAGCCATAACCCAAAAACGGAGAGAGAACGGCAACCAACGGAACCCATTTGTCTTTGACGGAAATCCGGGTAAAAAGCCCGAAACTGAATAATCCCAGCAAAGGTCCGTAAGTGTATCCTGCGAAAGTAAACAACTGGGCTATGATGGCCTGGTTGTTAATTAACTTGAACAAGACGATGACAAAGATAATGATTAACATCATCCCAAAATGCAGTTTCTCTCTTTTTTTTCGTAAAATTTCGGGTTGACCGGCATGCCGTTTGTCCAACTCCAGGATATCAATCGTTAGCGTAGTGGTCAGGGCAGTGAGCGCACTGTCGGCACTGGAGTAGGCAGCGGCAATCAAACCAATGGTAAAAACAAGTCCGCCGGCCAAGCCGAGGTAATCCAGTGCGATTTTCGGAAAAAGGTGATCCGTCAGGCCGGAGGTGTCCAAATGAAGATGGGCTGCATAAAGGTAAAGGACAGCCCCGAGAAAAAGAAAAATCAGATTGACAGGCACCAAAATCAAACTGAGTGTGGTCATGTTTTTTCGGGCATCTTTCAAATTACGACAGCTCAGGTTTTTCTGCATCATATCCTGATCCAGTCCCGTCATGGCAATGGTAATAAACATGCCGCTGATAAACAGCTTGACAAAATACTGCGAGCTTTTGACATTGGTCACCAGAATTTTGGAATAATCGCTGTGCCATACCTGTTTCCACAAATCACCGAAACCAGTGTGCATTTGTTGTACAACAATGGCTATGGTGAGCACCACTGCCAGCAACATAAAAGTGGTTTGCAGCGTATCGGTCCACACGATGGTTTTGATTCCCCCTTTCAAAGTATAAAGCTGAATCAAAAACATAAAAAGGATAACGGTTGCCCAAAAGGGGATACCGTAATGGTCGAAAACAAAAATCTGCAACACACTCACCACTAAAAACATACGAAAAGAAGCCCCAATGATCCGCGAAAGCAGAAAAAAGGAAGAACCCGTTTTGTACGAAGCGCGGCCGAAACGGGAACCGAGGTAGGTATAGATGGAAGTCAGGTTCAATTTGTAATACACGGGCAAAAGGATTAGACTTACCACGGCATATCCGGCCACATAGCCCAGCACAATTACAAAATAGGTAAAGTGGGTGGTGCCGACCCATCCGGGAACCGAAATAAAAGTAACCCCTGACAGCGAAGCACCTATCATCCCGTAGGCCACCACAAACCAAGGCGATTTACGGTTTCCGATAAAATAACTGTCGTTGTCGGCCTTGCGGGAAGTCCACCACGAAATCACAAAAATAAAAAGGGTGTACAGCGAAAAGGTAAGCAATATGGCAAGCGGACTCATAAAAACTAATTTTTATAAAATAAAACGATGAAAATAACGGGCCAGTTCCGGCAAACCGTCAACATGTACATCGGCCTGGACGGGAACCGGCATTTGTGTTCCGACATAAACGGTAAACATACCGGCATTTTTCCCAAAAGCCATATCGCTTTCGGAATCGCCGGCCATGACCGACCTGGAAAAGTCGATTTCGGGGAACATTTTTTTGGCTTCCCGGGCAAGGTAAGGCGAAGGTTTCCGGCAGTTCTCCGGTTTTGAGGTAAGATCGGGACAATAAAAAACCGCATCAATCCGGCCACCGGCTTTTTTCACTTCCCGCAGCATTTTTTGATGGACGGCTTCCAATTGCTTTTCATCCATAAGGCCTTTGCCGATGCCCTGCTGGTTGGTCACCACAATAATTTTTCCGAAGGCTTTTCCGAAAAAAGCCAGGCTCTTCAATACGCCGGGCAAAAAGACGAATTCTTCCGGTGTTTGCACATAACCTCCCACAATACGCCGGTTGATCACGCCATCGCGGTCAAGAAAAAGGCTCCAGCTCCGGTCGATTTTTTCTGGTAAATCCATCATGGGTTATTGCGGAAAAAGGGTTCTTTCGATTTTATCGCAAATGGCATGGCCGATGAGGATATGAGATTCCTGGATACGTGCCGTATTTTTCGAAGGAACACGGATGCAGAGTTCGCACAATTGGGCCAACTTTCCGCCTCCTTCACCGGTCATTCCGATGGTGACCATTTTTTGTTTTTTTGCTTGCAATACGGCCTGGACCACGTTGGCCGAATTGCCCGAGGTGCTCAGTGCCACCAGGACATCTCCCTTACGGCCTGCCGCTTCCACCATCCGGCTGTAAACCTGTTCGTAGCTGTAATCATTGGCTACGGCCGTCAGAAAAGAGGTGTTGACATGCAGCGCTTCGGCATACAATGGTTTGCGGTCGTACTGAAAACGGCCGGACAATTCGGCTGCCAGGTGCTGGGCATCCGAAGCGCTGCCGCCATTGCCGCAAAAAAGGATTTTGCCCCCCTGCTCCAACGCTTCAATGCAATACTCAGCGGCAGTCTTTACCAGCTCCATACGTTCTTTATCCTCGAGAAAAGCCTGCTTGACCCGGATACTCTCCTGAAAAGCCTTGATAATAAAATCCATAACAGTCACGGTTTTAAACATGCAAGTATAGGAAAAAGATGCCACATTGGCGGGGGCTTACCAGCCAATTTGCACAAAACAAAAAAAATGAACAAAAAACAGCCGGCACGAAAAATTTTTAACGTTCCGAAAGAAAAAAGGAAAGCAAAAAAAGGCTATATCCGTAAAGGATAATGCCTTGAGCGGCAAATGGGATTCGAACCCACGACCCTCAGCTTGGGAAGCTGATGCTCT
>CAYYRE010000133.1:0-8971 GCA_964473895.1 uncultured Lentimicrobiaceae bacterium
GTTCGACCTGAAAGAAGTACCGGCTTTCGGTAACGCCACGAATAAATTCGTGGGTGAATCATTGAGTCGTCCGCTGCCGGCGAAATTTTACTTTTCATTCCCTTGAAAAAAATAGTTGCACGGTAAACTAAAAATGGTTTACCTTTGCCGATTGTTTACCGGTAAACTATCAAGAGATGGAGGAAATTTTTCAGGAAGATCCGGGGATTGGCAGGCTCGTTGCCCGGGTTCGGCAGCGGATTTATAACCTGGTAGCCCAGCGTTTAAAAGGGCATGACCTCGATGTGGGGCAGTTTTTCTTTTTGCGTTATATCCTGATGCATGAGGGAAAAACACAGGAAGAAATTGCCCGCAATATGCTGTTGGACAAAGCCACTGTGAGTAAAGCGCTCAAACGGCTCGTGCAGTTGGGATATGTTACCCAGAGGGTCAATGAAAAAGACAAGCGTGAAAACAAAATTTACGCCACCGGCCGGGCCCGGCAAATGTTGCCACAAATGGAAAACATATACCAAACCGTGTACCGGAAACTGCATGAAGGGTTGGATGCCGAAGAAGAAAAACAATTGAAAGGCTTATTATTAAAGGTCTATCGAAACCTCGAAAATCCGGAAGATATTCCGGATGGGCAAGCGGATAAAGGATGATGTTTTACGCAGGATAATACGGAAATACAAATGGTCGGTCCGTTATGAAAAAAAGAACATTCGAAAACAAAAGAATAAAAAGAAGTCACTGCTTAGAAATCAAAAACAGATGAAAAAAAACGAACAAGAAACCACGGGAAAGCAAGGGGCCGCAGGGACTCCTGTGCATAAAAGAAAATCGAAAGCCGGAAGTATTGTCACCGGTATTGTGCTGGTATTGGTTATCCTGGCATCTGCAGCTTATTGGTACGTCCAAAAAATGAGTTATGTGGAGACCGATGATGCTTACATTGAGGCCGATAAGCTGAATGTAAGCCCTCAAATTATGGGGCGGGTAATAGCCTTGTATGCTGATGAAGGGGATGCCGTAAAAAAAGGGGAGTTGTTGGTGGCATTGGATTCCTCGGATATGGTGGCCCGCCTGCATCAGGCCCAAACGGCCCTCCATGTGGCGCAGCTTGGTATCCGGCTGGCCAAAGTCAGGCTCGAACAGGCGAAAACCAATTTTGACCGTGCCCAAATACAATACAAAGGAAACGTTATTCCCAAAGCAAAATACGACAATGAGTTGAAAGCACTGCAAGCGGCACAGGTGCAGTACGAAATGGCCAAAAGTAAAATCGGAACTTTGCAGGCCCAAATAAATGTGATAAAAACAGGCCTTTCCCATACCAAAATCTATTCCAGCCTTTCCGGGATCATTGCCAAACGCTGGATTCTTTCGGGCGATGTGGTGGCCCCGGGGCAAACCATTTTTACCGTTTACGAGCTGAAAAATATTTGGGTCACCGCCATGTTGAAAGAAACCGACCTGAACAAGATTACGTTAGGGGATACCGTACAAATTCATGTGGATGCCTATCCCGATACAAAATTCAAAGGAAAAATCTTTCAAATCGGGACCAACACGGCTGCTTTGTTTTCGTTGATTCCGCCCGACAATGCTTCGGGCAACTTTACCAAGGTAACCCAGCGTATTCCGGTTAAAATTTCCATTCAGCCCGAAGGTAAAGCCCGGTTGTCCTATGGTTTGCTCCCCGGCATGTCGGTGGAAATCAAATTGAAATTGAAAGGTGACAAAGTATTTAAACTCTGGTAGCATGGTAGCGGAGCGGTCCGAAACGTGGGAGCCCAACAAATGGTGGGTATTGGTGAGTGTGATGATTGGCACTTTTATGTCGGTGCTCGACTCCACCATTGTGAGTGTGGCGTTTCCTAAAATGATGGCCGTTTTTGGGGTGAGTGTGGATCAGATCGAGTGGGTTATGACCGCTTATTTGCTGGTCTTTGCCGTCGTGTTGCCTTCTTCGGGATGGGTAGCCGACCATTTCGGCTACAAAAAAACCTACATGTTGGGTCTGTTGCTTTTTACCGTGGGCTCGCTGTTGTGCAGCTTGTCGTGGAATGAGGATGTTTTAATTCTTTTCCGGCTGGTGCAAGGGGCCGGCGCCGGGTTTGTGATGCCGGTGGGGATGGCCATTGTCACACGGACTTTCCCCCCGAAAGAGCGGGGAACGGCGCTGGGTTTCTGGGGTATTGCCGCTGCGGCTTCCATCTCACTCGGGCCGTTGGTGGGCGGCTACCTGGTAGATAATTTTTCCTGGCATGCCATTTTTGATATCAACATACCTGTGGGAATCATTGGTATCCTGGTGGTGTGGGTCATCCAAAAAGAATATAAAACGCAAACCGTTACCCGTTTTGACCTGCCGGGGTTTGTGACCATGTCGGTGGCGCTCGGGGCCTTGCTGCTGGCCTTGTCTACCGCTAACTCCAGCTGGAACACCGATGGCTGGACTTCTGTGTTTATTATGAGCTGTTTTTTTATTTCTGCCGTCAGTTTTGTGCTCTTTTTCCTTGCGGAGACCATGGCCAAAGACCCCATTGTCAATATCCGGCTGTTTAAAAATTATAATTTCGGACTTTCTACCTTTATCATGTTTGTTTTTGGAATTGCTTTTTTCGGAAATGCTTTTCTGTTGCCTATTTTTCTGCAAAATTCGTTGGGTTACACGGCCTTGCAGGCTGGCCTTGTGTTTTTCCCCGTGGGAATTTTACAGGCGGTGCTTTCCCCGTTGTCGGGAAAACTGACTGATACGGTGAATCCCAAGTTTCCGGCCATTCTCGGCATGAGTTTGTTGGGGTTGTCGCTTTTGCTTATGAGCCGGTTTTCGTTGCAAACTTCCCATGGGCAAGTGATGTTGCCCATTTATATCCGGGGCATGGCGCTGGGACTCATCTTTACCCCCATGACGACCATTGCCCTGCTCGACATCCCCAAACCGCAATTGGCACAGGCATCCGGATTGTTTAACACGGTTAGGCAAATTGGCGGGAGCTTTGGTATTGCCGTGCTGGGAACATTGCTGACACAGCGGGTCATCTTCCATAAAGCCATTTTCGGCGGACAGTTGGATGCCTATTCGCCCGCATTTCAGGAAACCGCCAAACGGTTGCAGGTGTTTGCCATGCAATCGGCCGGGGCTTCACCCCATGCAGCCGCCTTGCAGGCCAAAATGCTGGTGTTGAAGAATGTGTTTGACCAGGCTTTTGTGCAAGGGTTGAATGATGATTTTTATGTGGGGGCTTTGCTGACGCTGGCACTCATTATACCTTTGTTGTTGCTGAAAACAAAAAATCTGAACCGGTAATGAAAGACATCCATCGTAAAATTGAAGAATCTATAAAAGAAAAAGAGATGAACAAGATAGTTTTCGTATTTATGGTCGGGCTGTTTTTATTGGCAGGCATATCGCTGCAGGCCCAGGATGCTCTCACTTTGCAGCAGGCCATCCGGATGGCAACACATAACCAGCCGCTTTTGCGTGAGGCCCGTGATTATGTGAATGTGGCCGCGGGACAGGTGAAACAATCGGAAAGTACCAAGCTGCCGCAAATTTCCGCCGGACTTTCCTACCATTTTATCGGACCTGTTCCAACCATCGCCCTGCCTTTCGGCCCGGGTGGTAATTTCGACCTTGCCCCGGCGCACAATTATAATGGCCAGGTGGATGTGCGTTACCTTATCTATGACTTTCACCGGCGCGACGAATTGATAAAGCTGTTAAAATCGAACCGGCTGCTGCAGGAAGAAAAAATCAATTTGCTGAAAGACCGGTTTGCTTACCTGACCGTTCAGGCTTTTTATTCGGTTTTGTTTTTTGAACAAAGCCTGAAAGTAAAAGAAGAGCAAATGCGCGATTTACAACAACACCTCGCCACTGCCCGCAAACTGGTCGAAACAGGTTCGGCCATCAGCCTCGACACGCTTACCACACGTGTGCGGCTTACCGCCATCGAAAACCAAAAAATTGGAATTGAAAACCTGTTGGAGCAAAATAAAATCGTTTTAAAATCGCTTTTGAACCTGAAAAAAGACACTACTTTGCGGTTAAACGGTCAATTTATTCAACGTGTTCCGGTGTGGTCTCTCGACTCGCTCATTCAAACCGCTTATGCCCATCGCGAAGAGATTAAACTGGCGCAAATCGGCCGGCAGTCGGCCCAAATCCAAAAACAAATGGCAAAGGTCAGCGCTGCCCCTACGCTCAGTGCCATAGGCAGTGTGGGACTAAAAAACGGTTATCCCGATGCTTTGTACCGCTTGCGCGGAAATTTTGTGGTCGGCCTTGCAGCCAATTTCCCCATTTTTGAAGGTCATATGAAAAAAGCCAAAATCGAAACTGCCGACTGGGGCTTTCAAGCTGTAAACGAACATCTGCAGGCCTTGAAAAAAACGGTGAGCCGTGAAGTGCAACAAGCCGAAGCCAACCTGGTGACCAGTCAAAAACAGTTGAAAATGGCCCGGGCCGAAATCATGAGCGCCGAGGCGGCGGTGCAGCAGGCACGGGTGCAATACAAAAGCGGTTATGCCACCAACCTGACGTTGCTGGATGCCGAAACTTCCCTGACACGGGCCCGGTTGTCGTACGTGGCCGGCTTATACAAAATGACCCTGAGTAAATACCGGCTGCTCGAAACGCTGGGTGTGAGGATTTGGTAGCCGGAAGCCGGGTGACCGGCACATTATGCTGTAGTACCAAAGTTTCCCCAACGCAAACTGACGGACGGTCATCCCGTTCTTTCCCGTAAAAATGCCTATCTTCCGCCTTTGATTTTTTAAAAAATACATCCATGGAAAAAGTGACCTGGAAACCCGGAACCATGCTCTATCCCTTGCCTGCCGTGATGGTAAGCTGCGGGTCGCAGGCAGAAGGATACAACATTGTAACCGTGGCCTGGACCGGTATTGTCAACACCGATCCCGCCATGTGCTACATTTCGCTGCGCAAAAGCCGTTATTCTTACGAGATCATCCGGAAATCGGGCGACTTTGTCATCAACCTCACCACCCGTGACCTGGCATTTGCCACCGATTGGTGCGGTGTTAAATCGGGCAGGGATGTGGATAAATTTAAAGAAATGAACTTGCATCCTGTGGCGGCCGATAAAGTGAAAGCACCCCTTATTGCCGAGTCGCCGGTAAATCTTGAGTGTGTGGTAAAACAGGTCGTTCCCCTTGGCACACACGATATGTTCCTCGCTGAAATTGTGGCGGTCCATGGCACCAAAAAGTACCTCAACCCCCAATCCGGCGCCTTTGACCTCGCTGCTGCCAATCCCATAGCCTATGCCCACGGTAAATACTATGCTTTAGGGGATTTCATCGGGAAATTCGGGTTTTCCGTGAGGAAAAAAAAGAGGAAAAAAAGAAAATAATGGCCGGTAAAATAACCGTTTTGAATTGCCCTTTTGGGATGAATATCCTGCCGTATCAGAAATAGAAATCGAAGTATATAAATTTTTTAATGTATTTTTGGAAAGAGTTTTAAGCAAAGTATAACCCATGATCACTTTTTATCTGAACGGCCGTAAAGAATCGGTTTCCGTTGATCCGGCTATGCCTCTGTTATGGTTATTGAGAGATGTGCTGCAACTTACCGGCACAAAATATGGTTGCGGAAAGGGCCTTTGCGGTGCCTGTACCGTTTTAATGGATGGGGTTCCGGTCCGGTCGTGTATTACCCCCACGGCGTTGGCGCAAGGAAAACACATTGTCACCGTGGAAGGACTTTCGGAAAAGCATGCCGATTTGTTGAAAAACTGGGAGCAACTGAATGTTCCTCAATGCGGGTTTTGCCAGCCGGGACAGTTGGTTTCGGCAGCTGCACTGTTGGAAAGTAATCCCAACCCCTCAGATGCGGACATTGATACCGCCATGGAGGGAAATATTTGTCGCTGTGGTACTTATTCACGTATTAAAACCGCTATTAAAAAAACCATAACCGAAAGAAATCATGAAAATCGTTAATGTCAGCCGCCGGAAGTTTATCAAAGCCATGGGAAAGTATTCCACGGTATTGGTGTTGTCTTTGCATTTTCCTGCAAGCCTGGTTTTGTCAAAAGACGGAAATAAAAAACCGGGGGCCGTTTTTCATCCGGATCTTTTGGTTTATCTATATCCGGATGGGTATTGTGATATTGTGGTTACCCGTTCTGAAATGGGGCAGGGAGTCAGGACCTCCATGAGCGCTATTGTGGCCGATGAAATGGAAGCCGACTGGTCACTTGTTCGTGTGGTACAGGCGGATGGAGATCCCAAATACGGAAACCAAAACACCGATGGTTCGCGCAGCGTCCGAACCCTGTTTGACCCCCTGCGAAAAGTCGGTGCTGCCGTCCGCGAAATGCTGGTGCAAGCTGCTGCTTCTGTTTGGGGTGTTCCGGTATCGGAATGTTATGCCGAAAAACATTTTGTATATCAAAAAAGTTCGGGACAAAAATTGTTTTACGGTGACCTGGTAGAAAAAGCTTCCCGTCTTTCTCCCCCGAAAAATCCGCAACTGAAAAATACCGCCACATTTCGATATATTGGAAAAGCCCTTCAGGGAGTGGATGTAAAAGATATTGCACGGGGCACGGCTCGTTTCGGGCTGGATGTCCGTTTGCCCGGCATGTTGTTTGCCGTTATCTTGCGTCCCCCCGTTACCTTCGGAAAGGTGAAAAATTACAAAAAAGCAGAAGCTGCAAAAACAAAAGGTGTTCGTTATATTCTGGAAGTTCCGGCAGTAAAAGGGCCTTTCGGTGCTTTGGGAGGTGTTGCTGTGGTGGCTGATAATACATGGGTCGCCATGGAAGCCGTCAAACGTTTAAAAGTTGAATGGGAACCGGGCCCCAATGCAGCATACGATACAGAGCGGTTTATGGAAACACTCGTCCGTAGAGTAAGCCGGAAAGGCCGCATAGTAAAAAAAACCGGAGATGTGGACAAAGCTTTCTCACAAGCCGACCAAACGTTACAAGCGGTTTACCGGGTACCTCATTTGGCCCATGTTTCCATGGAAACGCCCAATACGACAGCATATGTTTCCGCCGGTAAATGTGAAATATGGTCACCGACACAAGCCCCTCAGCGTGTGCGCAAAGATGCGGCCCGGTACCTTGGCATGCCGGAAAATAAAGTAACGGTTCACGTTACCCTTTTGGGCGGCGGCTTTGGTAGAAAATCGCAAACCGATTTTGCCCTGGAAGCAGTCATCCTTTCCAAAATGACGGGTAAACCCGTACAAGTGGTGTGGCGTCGCGAAGATGACCTGCAACACGATTATTATCATGCCCTCAGTGCACAGTTTTTGAAAGCTTCGCTCAACAAACAAGGGCAGGTGACCGGATGGTTACACCGGCTGGCTTTTCCGTCTATTTCTTCCATTTTTCAACCCGGAACAACTTATGCTGCCGGCTGGGAACTGGCCTCGGGAGCCACTAATCTTCCTTTTTACATTCCCCATGTGCAAGTGGAAAATGCTCCTGCAGAAGCTTATGTACGCATCGGTTGGCTGCGATCCGTTTGTAATATTTTCCAGGGATTCGCCATAAATGTTTTTGCCGATGAACTGGCTGCTGCTGCAAAGGCCGATCCGTTGGCTTACCGTTTGCAACTCATTGGCCCCGATCGGAAACTTGACTTCGGACGTTCCGCATTTTCATTGGATACTGCCCGCTTGAAAAAAGTGTTGAAAACAGCCGCTGCCGAAATGCAGTGGGGGCAGCCGTTGCCTCCCGGTACCGGATTGGGACTGGCCGTGCATTACAGTTTCTTAAGCTATGTTGCCGCAGTGGTCAGGGTAAGTGTGCACGGAAAAAAAATCACCGTGGAAAAAGTAAGCATGGCTGTAGATTGCGGACAAACGGTAAATACCGATACCATCAAAGCCCAAATGGAAGGATCGGTCGTTTTTGGAATGTCCCTCGCTTTTTACGGCAAGATATCGGTGAAACAGGGCGTCGTACAACAAAGTAATTTTCATGATTTTCTTTTGACCAGAATATCGCAAACCCCCGAAATTCAGGTTCAAATCATAAAAAGTCATGCGCCGCCCACCGGCATTGGTGAACCCGGTGTGCCTGTCATCGCCCCGGCCATTGTCAATGCCCTTTTCGCAATCACCGGAAAACGATACCGAAACCTACCGTTGTCCGGTGAGCAGTTTGTTTTTTGACCTTTATGTCCCGGACCGATTTTCATTTGGGCGGCCGGGCAGGCTTTCCGTTTTAGTCCCGGTGGCCGGAACGTTGTTCCGCTACGGCGCCACACGAGCTTCCTGCGGTCGCTGTCTGCCGCCTGCTTCACATACGTTCCGGCCGCCGGGCGCTGCCACTCCAATCTTCCAAAGGAACTCCTTCGGAGCTTGCCGCAAACCAAAACCGGTTTTGAAAACAAGTTGTTAAATTTGTTGCCGCTTGGAAATATGTGGTTACTTTTACAGAAAAGTTGTTTAAAGTTTACTTAAAAATATTATTTATTTGCGGATTGATCAGGTGCTTAGCAAATTTTTGTTTTGTAAACTTTAAACAACTTCAGAAAAAAACAACTAAATACAAAATCATTCACCGATAAAAAATGCTTCAACTTTCCTATAAAAAACATGTGTTGCAGTTCAAAAAACCCGCCGGGACATCCCGGGGTGTTTTGCACAGAAAAACATCCTATTACTTGCTGGTGCACGATACCGAAAATCCCGAAATTACCGGTATCGGCGAATGCAGTACCATCAAGGAGCTAAGCCCCGATCCGTGGGATCGTTACGAAGAAACCCTCCGTGCCGTTTGCCGGGGACCCGAACCGCCCGAGTACTGGTTGCAATCCGGTTTAGACGATTTCCCTTCCATCCGTTTTGGGCTCGAAACCGCTTTGCTCGACTGGCAAAAAGGAGGACAACGATTGCTGTTTCCTTCTGCCTTTACGAACGGTTCCAGGGGAATACCCATCAACGGATTGATATGGATGGGCGATACGGCGTTTATGAAAAAACAAATCCGCGAAA
>CAYYRE010000134.1:0-8797 GCA_964473895.1 uncultured Lentimicrobiaceae bacterium
GGCTTTTACATTTTAATTCAGAGTAAGATGTACCAAAGTCTTGATATCCGGTTACCGGAAGCCTCTGCAGCCTTTGTTTCCGCGCATACGCGTCATGCCATTATATTGCGGTGCCGACTTTTCAAGCGTTTTGAGCCAGGCGTAGATAGCGCTTTTTTTCTGATGGCTTAAAAAGTCGAATGAAGGCATGTAGCAGGGACCCATATTTAGAACCGCCTCAAAACGGGGAATGTCCAAATACCGGGTGACACCGGCCAGCACGGGTGGACGCATACCCATTTTGTTCTGATCTGGTGGCGACGGATCACCGGGTTTGGCCTTGTGGCAGCGGGCGCAATTGGCTACAAAAAGATTTCTCCCTTGCTCCTCCGGGGTCAATTGTGTCTGAATGGTACTTTCTGTTTTCTCGCCATACAGGAAACCCACCAGAGCCTGTCTTTCCGCATCGGACAAATAGGAAAACGAAGGCATGTTGTTGCGGCCTGTTTTCAACAAATCAGCTATCTGTTCTCTGGTCATCCTCGTTTTCACTTCTTTTAATGAGGGAAAAGCGGGAGGGTGGCCGTTAAGGTCAGACCCATGACAAGCGGCACAGTTTTTTTGGAAAAGGGCTGCGCCGGTAATGGTTGTCGAAGAGTCGGCTACGTCAGATGATGGCTGTTTTTCTTGCGGGATTTGGAAAGTAGTCCATCCGTAAACCAAAAGTAACAGACTGAGTCCGATAATGATGCTGAACAGTTTCATAATTTCTTCATTTTTTGTTACATTATTTCAATTTTAAAATCCTCAGGGCGCCTTTGATAACCACCAGGAAAACAATGGCGCCAATGACTAGGTCGGGGAGGCCCGAACGGGTAAAATAGACCAATCCTCCTGCGAGGATAACCCCGGCGTTGATGATCACATCGTTGGATGTGAAAATCTGACTGGCTTTGATGTGTGTTTCATGCTTGCTTTTCGATTTTGAAAAGAGCCACAAACTGAAAGCATTGGCAATAAGCGCCAGCGTAGCTACCACCACCATGACCCTGAAATCGGGGTGTTCGGCTGTCCCCAGGAAGCGGCGAATCACTTCGGCAAAGCCCAAAAAAGCAAGCAACAGTTGGAAATAGCCACTGATCCGTGCCACACGCAGTTTGGTTGTGACGGCACTTCCAACCGCCATAAGGCTCAGCATATAAACAAAAGCATCGGCCAGCATATCCAGTGAATCGGCAATAAGCCCCATGGATTGGGCCAGCCACCCTGCTGTCATCTCTACCGCAAAAAAAGTGAGGTTGATGATAAGAACGGTTTTCAGCAACTTGCGCTGTTGGGTTTGGCTATCTGTAGAAAAAGAAGCTTCCGGTATTTCTTCTGTTGCCAACTGATGGAGTCCGAAATTGAGGGATGAGAGGTTTTTATTGATCTCTGTTTCATGTCCATTATGGTATACGGTAACTTCTCTTTTGCCCAAATCAAAACTTAAATTTTTTACAAAGGGTAACGGTTCCAGTTTCAGGCGAACCATGGATTCTTCCGAAGCGCAATCCATTTTGTTTAAATGATAAGTTGTTTTTTGCATTTGTTGTCGGTTTAAGGATAACTTTCTATTATCCGGGTTTTATTTACATGGGTTCACAATTTTTTACCCGGCAGACTCTTTCCACATTCGAAAGATAGATAATTCCATCGCCCGGACGGTTGGTGCTGCCATATTTGCTGATAATTCGAATGGCTTCATTTGCCAGTTCATCTTTACAAACGAGCTCCAGTTTTACAATTTGGCTGTCGGTAATGTAAAACTGCAGTGATGGTGCCGCATCGGGACTGTCCATCTGAGTTCCTGTTCCTTCTCCCGGGGTGAGTGATATGTTTTTAAACCCTGCTTCTTTGAGGGCGGGGACCATCTTATCCACCTTTTCGGGACGTATAAATGCTTTTACTTCTTTCATCTGTTTTATGATTTTGGATTATGTTGTGTTTTAACGTATTATCGAATTCCTCTCCTCGGAGAGCCTGTCGTTTTAGCGGGAGGCAGGGGTGGGTTTATAACCATTCTTCTGCCTGCCCGACTAACTGGTCAGGCGGGCCTGCCCGACTGGGCTTGGTCAGGCAGGAATGTGTTTTATGAGGAATAAAATTCATGTTCGTTTCCTTTTGGGGTATCGAAGGGCCATCCATACGGATGGTCCTGTGGCAACTTTTAATCCTCATCGCCGGTTTCACTTTTTTTCATTTCAGAGATAATATAGTATGCTCCGTTATGGGCAAAAAGTGTTTCCGGTTTTACGGGGTAGAGCAACTTTAGTTCAACCCATCCTCCTTCTTTTTGTCCAATGGCCACTTCCACCGGAGTAAAGCGAAGTCCTTCTTTTTCTTTTTGAGCGGAAAAAATATAATGTTTTCCGCCCTCGGTGACGACGGCACTTTCGGGCAAAGCATAGGCATATTCGTTTTTGGTTGAGATTCGACCGGTAATATACATGCCGGGGATCAACCCGTTGCTCCGGTTTTTGAATGAGGCGTGTACAGGAACAGCTTTGGGATTTTGTTCGAAAGATTTTCCTACGGCAAAAATGGTGGCCGTCAGCATTTCGTCCGGATGGGAAGCCACCGAAAAATGCACTTTTTGTCCCACGGTGATTTTGTAGACATCTTTTTCGAAGATCATCAAATCGGCGTGGATCCGGTCATTATTGATAATCGTAAACATTGTTTTTTGCGGTTCCACATATTGGCCAATGTTTACATCCACCTGATCCACATATCCATCTATGGGACTCACCACCGGAACCTGTTCGTAAATGAACCCCCGCTTAATTTTTTCGGGATCCATTTGTAGGAGCCTGAGCTGGGCTGCTTTGTTTTTGAGCTCGCTTTTAAGCATGAAATAGTCGGCACTTACCTTTTGGAATGTTTTTCCTGAACCCACTTGTGCCGCGTACAGCTTTTTTTGTCTTACGTATTCTTTTTCAAGGTAGGCCATCTGGTTCCAGGCGTTCAGGAAATCGGTTTGTAATTGGAGTAATGCGGGATGGCTCAATGTGGCCAGCCAATCTCCTTTTTTTACTTTATCACCCAAAAAAACCCGTATGGACTTTATGTTAGCTCCCATGACGGCTGTCACTGAGGCCTGGTTTTGCGGTGGTACCTGCAACTGGCCGTTGGCCTCCACCACACCATGGAAGGCGCGTTTACCGAGTGTTTCCGTTTCAATATTCAGTGATTTGACCTGCTGTGTGGTCAGTAAAACCGGACGCATGCCTGCTGTTGTTTCGGCTTCGGTGTCCGAAGGGTTGTCTCCCGTTTTGTTTTCGGTTTTCACATTACAGGCAGTCATGCCGAACAGCAGAAAAGCGGCAATAAGAATGGTTTTCATTTTTAAAAATTTTTTTGTTTTCATGATGATTGTCATTTATTTCTTTTGGGATAATTGGATAAAAAATTCTAAACGGAACCGGGCCTCAAGGTAGCGGGCAAAAGCTTCCTGGGCATCAAATTCAAGTTGCATGGCATCTCTGACATTTTGTAAAAAACCCACATAGCCTATGGCTCCCTGTTGATAAGCGGTCATGGCGCCTTGCCGTTGTTCTTTGGCTACGGGCAATGCTTCCCGGTAGTAATAATGCCAGGTGGACTGCCACTTTTTGTAATCTTCCGTAAGTTTCTCGTATTGTGATTGTATTTCCATGCTCTTTTGTTGCAGGTTGGCTTTGGCAATGCTACGGGCAATATTGGCCGATTTTGTCCGGCCCGATTGTGCAGCGAAAACCAACGGTATACGCACCCCGATTTCATATTTGTAGAACCCTTTTTGACTCCCTATCTTTTGGGTTCCGTACATGAGGCTGAATTTGGGTAGAAACTGGGTTTTTGCCAGCCGGTACTGCTCTTGGGCCAGCAGTACCTTTTGGCTGTACCATCGTAGCAACGGATGGCTTTTGACGGAATCAGGAAACAAAAACACCCCTTTTTCCAGTTGTTCCTCCGGTATATTTTCTGCGGTGAAAACGGTATCGGAAGCAAACCACATGTTCAGTTGCCGCAAGGCCATGAGATAATCCCGCATGGCTTTTTGCTTTTGTGCTTCTACTTGCTTCGTTTGGTTTTGGGCCGACAAATATTCCAGTTTCGAGGTGGCTTGGGTTTCGAATCGCAACCGGGCTGCCCGGGCAAATTTTTTCATCAAGCTGTCCAGTTCCCCAAACAAAAGGTAACGTTGCCGTGCCACATAAACGGATCCCCATGCTTTGCTTACTTCCCGCACAACTTCCAGCTCGGTTAGCTGTAACGCGGTTTCCGATAGCAGAATCTTTTGGTTGGCCACTTTGTTCTTGGCATTGATGGAAAGTATGTCAAATTCTTGTGTAACCGATAGTACATTGGTGATGCCATCCACGGTCCCGTTTCCCAATTCTTCGGCACCGGTGGCTATTTCGGTATTCCCAACATCCCAGGCGGTTTTCTTCAATGCTTTTTGGTTGTCTACCTCAAGCTGTGCGGCTTTTATGGCCGGAAACCGTGTTTTTGCCATTTCCACTGCTTTTGCAAGGGATATGGTATGCAACGTGTCGGGAGTTTGTTGGGCTTTCAACGAAATGGGAGAGAGGAACAGTCCTGTTCCCAAAGCCAGCAACAATATTATGGTGACAGGCGGGCGCAGGTTAAATTTTCTCTTTCTTCTGCCGGCACGCCTTTCCACCAAAGCATACAGAATGGGAACTACCACCAGGGTTAAGAGTGTGGCGCTGAACAGCCCGCCAATCACAACGGTTGCAAGTGGACGCTGTACTTCGGCTCCGGCCGATGCAGAAATGGCCATGGGCAGAAAGCCCAGCATGGCAGCTACGGCGGTGAGTAAAATAGGCCTCAGCCGTTCGTGGGTGGCCAGGAATACCCGTTTTGTGATATCCGTAACACCCTCTTCCTTTAAAGAATTCATCCGGCTGATGAGAACAAGTCCGTTAAGTACTGCTACTCCGAACAGGACAATAAAACCCACGCCGGCGGAAATACTGAAAGGCATTCCCCGCAACCACAGCGAGTAAATACCGCCAATGGCCGCCAGCGGAACTGCCATATAAATCATGACGGTTTGCGGCAGCGAATGCAACGCAAAATATAGCAGGATGAAAATAAGAGCCAGTGCAATGGGAACCACTACCAGTAACCGGTTTTTAGCTCTTTGCAAATTCTCGAAAGCTCCTCCGTAAGTGATGTAATATCCCGAAGGCAGTTTTAGTTGGGCATCCAATTTTTGCTGGATTTCCTGTACCAGCGACTGTACATCCCGGTTGCGCACGTTAACCCCCACATAAATACGCCGGAAAGTGTTGTCACGTGAAATTTGCATGGGGCCGGGCTTAAAACTGATTTCTGCCACCTCCTTTATGGGGACCTGGTTCCCATTGGGCAGGTCTATGTAAAGGTTACGCAGGTCGTTGATGCTTTTACGGTGGCTTTGATCAAACCGGATGACCAGGTCAAACCGTTTTTCACCTTCGAAAATCACGCCGGCTTTGCTTCCCGCAAAAGCGGAAGTAACGTAACGGTTCAGTTTTTGAATATCCAGGCCATACTGTGCCAGTTTTTTCCGGTTGTACCGGACAGTCATCTGGGGCAACCCTGCGGTACGTTCCATGGTGACATCTTCGGCGCCCGGAACTGTTTTGATAATGGCAGCCGCTTCTTCGCCTTTTTGGGCAAGAACATGGAGGTCTTCGCCGTAAATTTTTACGGCAACGTCTTCGCGGACACCGGTCAATAATTCGTTAAAGCGCAATTCCACCGGTTGGCTGAAAGCAAAATTCAGCCCGGGCAGTTGTGATACTTTTTCCTTGATTTTTTCAATGAGTTCTTCTTTGGTTTTGGCCGATACCCATTTGTTTTTGTCTTTTTCCAGTATGAGAAAACTATCGGTATAGTCAAAACCCATCGGGTCGGTGGGAATGTCAGCTACGCCGATCCGTGCCACCATGGTTTTTACTTCAGGAAAATTGGAAAGGATCAGTTTTTCCACCTCTTTTTCTCGGTTCACGGTTTCGGATAGGGAGCTCCCGGGTCTTAAAAATGTCTGCATGGCAATGTCTCCCTCATCCAGTACGGGAATAAATTCGCCTCCCATACGGGAAAAAACAAACAAAGCGCTGACAAAAAACAGAACAGCCAGCCCTAAAACGGTGAGTTTGTGTTTGAGCGAAATCCGCAACAAAGGATCGTACACCCGCTGTATGGCGCTGATAAGCCGGCGGCTGACCTTTTCCAGTGACGTTTCCAAACGGGCAAAAAGGCTTTTTTTGTTTTCGGTGGGTTTCATGACGAGTGACGAGATCATGGGAACATAAGTCAGGCTAAGCAAGATGGCTCCCAAAACGGCAAAACCGAAAGTGTAAGCCATGGGTTGAAACATTTTTCCTTCAATACCCGTCAAAAATAAAATGGGGGTAAATACGATTAAAATAATGAGCTGCCCGAAAAAAGCGGAATTCATCATGGTACTTGAGGCTTTGTAGGCGACTTCGTCCATTTCGCGCCGGTCGAATTTGCTCTTGCCTGCACGGATACGTTTTTCAATTTCATGGACGGTTCCTTCCACAACAATTACGGCTCCATCTACAATGATTCCGAAATCGATGGCCCCCAGGCTCATAAGATTAGCCCATACACCGAATATTTTCATCAGGATAAAGGCAAACAGGAGGGATAATGGAATGACCGATGCGGTGATCAGTCCCCCCCGCAGGCTTCCCAATAGCAACACCAACACAAAAATAACAATCAGGGAACCTTCGATCAGGTTTTTGGCTACGGTGGATGTGGTACGGTGGATCAGATCGCTGCGGTCCAGGAAAGGGGCAATAACAAGTCCTTCGGGAAGCGACTTTTGTACCTTTTCCAACCTTTTTTTTACATTTTGAATGACGGCATTGGGATTGGAACCTTTTAGCATAAGCACCATTCCACCTACCGCTTCATGGCCGTCCTGGGTAACGGCACCGTATCGTACGTTGTGACCGAAATGGACCTTCTCGGCCACATCTTTGATGAGGATGGGGATTCCGTTATTGGTTCTGATGACGATGTTACGGAGATCTTTGAGTGACCGTGCCAGACCTTCGCCCCGGATAAAGTTGGCCATGTGATTTCTTTCAATATAAGCCCCTCCGGTATTTACGTTGTTTTTTTCGAGGGCTTCAAAAACTTCGGCAATGGAAACCTTCATGGCATTCAGTTTTTCCGGATTCAAAGCAATTTCGTATTGTTTTATGCTTCCTCCAAAAGAATTGACTTCGACCACCCCGGGAATCAGTGCCAGCTGACGCTTGACAATCCAGTCCTGAATGGTGCGTAACTGCTGTGGTGTGTACACGGTATCGTAGCCGGGTTTGGTTTTGATGGTGTATTGTAATATTTCTCCCAATCCGGTGGTGATGGGCCCCATGAAAGGTTCTCCGAATTGTGCCGGGATTTCCTCTTTCACGGTGTTGAGCTTTTCCTGCACCAACTGCCGGGGCAGATAGGTTCCCATGTCGTCTTTAAAAACAATGGTTACCACCGAAAGGCCAAAACGGGAGATGGAACGGATTTCAGTAATCCCCGGCAAATTGGCCATTTCAAGTTCCACAGGATAGGTAACAAATTGTTCGATATCTTCGGTGGACAAAGTGGGCGAAACGGTTATGACTTGTACCTGATTGTTGGTAATATCGGGTACCGATCCTAAATTGACGGTCATCATAGAATAAATACCCATGCCCGTGAGCGCCAGTAACAACAGGCCCACAATGAATTTGTTTTTTATGGAAAAAGCTATGATTTTATTGATCATTTTGTTTGAATTTTTGATTTGTATTTTCGGTTTTTTCCCGGTACCGGGAAAATGATGGGGTTTCATCCCCTCTTTTTAAAGGAAACGGATGGATGAACGAAAGCCACTTTTGTTCGTTACTTTGTTCAGTACCAAGAAGTTTTTTTGATGGATACGGTCTGGTTTCGTTCCCGGTAAAAAGAGTCATTACACAGTCCAAAAAAGGATGTTGAAATGTATTCGGGGAAAGCCAACCTGTGAAAAAACAGGTCAGGCTTTGGGCGGTTGCCAAATGGCGTGCCGGACCGGTATCATGTGAAATACCAAAGGTTCGGTAAACAGGCGTATGGTGATCGAATGAAAAGAAATCAAAAAGTTTTCGGCCGGCATAAAAGCGCTGTGGCCGGTGTGACAAAAGAAAAACGGATTACAAATATCAAAGGCGGCATCCGGGGCGTGTTGCACCGTAAGTACAATGTCGGGTGATGAGGGTGTCAGGCCATCCGCCTCATCATTGCACGGAACTGCCGACAAAATGAGGATCAACATGGATAATATGAGCGACAGTGCCTTTTTCATGATTCGCTGATATGTTCGGAAATCAGATCGATCAACTGACTGATATGGTTGTCTGTAAGTGAATAGTAGGCCAATTTCCCCTCTTTGCGGAATTTTACAATGTTCATGTTGCGTAAATAACGCAACTGGTGCGACAATCCCGAAACCGAAATCCCTACAAGGGCGGTGAGGTCACAAACACAAAGTTCGGCATGGCGTAAGGCCTGTATGACCCTTAAGCGGGTAGGATCGGCCAGCGCTTTCAAAAAGTCGGCCATGGTATGAATGGATGGCCCCGAAGCCAAAGCGCGGGCTACACGGTCTACTTCGTCTTTGTGAATGATGGATATGTCGCAAACATCGTTGCTCATTGTTCTTGTTTGAATGATTGTGCAAATATACAACTATAATTTTACCACACAAATTTTTTTTAAAATTTCATGTATATTT
>CAYYRE010000135.1:0-8715 GCA_964473895.1 uncultured Lentimicrobiaceae bacterium
GGAAGGATGCATATCCGCCTGAGGCGGACCCGAGTGCAATGCTCGGCCTCGCTACACGAAATAAACCAAGAACTTTTTCCTGTGCCCACCCGGCAAATCAAAGCCCGGAAAAGAAAATAAGCCATATTCCGCCCTTGTCCGGGAAATTTTTCCCTACTTTTGGGTTTTTCAAGACTGTTATGCGTCAAAAATTCATCATATTCTTTTTCAGTGTGTTTCTTTTGGGGAGCTTCTTCAGCTGTTTTGCTCAAAACACGGTCAACTATCCATTTTATCCCCATGAAGATTTAAAATTAAAAGTTTACTATAACCTGGGACCCATCTGGGTTTATGCCGGGTATGCCGACTTAAAAACGGATACCATCACCTACAACGGTATTCCGTCCCTTCATTTTGTGGCTTCCGGCTTTTCCCTCAAAAAATATGCTTTTATTTTCAAACTGGAAGACCATTACCAGGCCATTGTTTCCCAAAACAACTTCAAGCCACTGTTTTACGAAAAGAACACCCTCGAAGGGGGGTATTACATTCACAACATTTACCATTTTCATTGGAAGAAAAAGTTTGCCGACATACATACCGAAGCTACCCGGCATCCGGTGAAAGACACCATTTTGCCTTTGGAACAGCCGGTTTATGATGTTTTAACGGCTACTTATTATCTTCGCATCATCAATACCGATACCCTTTCGGTGGGTGACACATTACCCGTACCCCTGATTGTGGATGGAAAGCCTACCACCTATTATATTGTTTACGCCGGAAAAGGCACCATGGAACACAAAAAGAAAAAAATATCCTGCGATGTTTACAAAGCAGTGATCTTAAACAGTACTTTTTTTTCTGATACTGATCCTTTGGTTGTTTATGTTACAGCCGACAAAAACCGTTATCCCATTTATGTGGAAGCCAACATCATTGTAGGATCGGTTAAAGTTTTCTTGCGTCCTTATATGGATTTCAAACCAAAATTTATTTCCCGTAAACGAAAATGAAAAAACTGCACATCCATATCCTGGCTTTTATTGCCATGCTGTTTTGGGGAATGTCCTATGTGTGGTCAAAAATTGTTTTTGAAGTCTATTCGCCGCTGACCACTATTTTTTTCAGGCTTCTGATTTCGTTTGTTGTACTTTTTATTTTCGGATATGCCACCAGACAACTCAAACCGGTACAGAAAAAAGACCGTTGGCTCTTTTTGGGCAGCGCTTTTTTGAATCCGTTTCTCTATTTTGTGGGCGAAAATTACGGCCTGAGCCTGGTTTCCGCCTCGCTCAGCGCTATCATAGTGGCTACCATCCCTCTTTTTGCCCCTTTTGCGGCTTATTATTTTTACAAGGAAAGATTGAAAGCATTGAATGTATTCGGCTTACTGATTTCTTTCGGCGGCTTGTTGCTCCTTATCATCAACGATAATTTTGAGCTCAGTGCCAATCCGTGGGGTATTTGTTTGCTTTTTCTGGCCGTATTTTCGGCTGTCTTTTATGTGGTAGCGCTGAAGAAGTTGAGCAAAAACTACAATGCCGTTACCATCATTACCTGGCAAAACATGATCGGTTCGCTCTATTTCCTTCCTTTTTTCTTTTTCATTGATGGATCCACATTTGTCACCATAAAACCGGGAATTTTACCTATAGTTTCACTGCTCATGCTGGGTATTTTTGCCTCTTCGGTAGCCTATGTACTGTACACGCTGGTGGTAAAGTTCCTCGGCGTGATCAAATCCAGTTTATACACCAATCTCATTCCCGTTTTTACGGTTATTTTTTCATTTTACATGCTGGGCGAAGATTTTACCCTCAGGAAACTTATTGGGATGGCGATTGTCATAGCAGGAGTTATCCTTTCGGAAACAGGTAAAACGCAGCCATCGGAAACAATTAATTCCAAATAATATGAAAACAAAAGTACTTGTTCTTGGCGCCGGTCTGATTGGTAAACCGCTGGCTGTGGACCTTGCAAAAGATGCGGCCATGGATGTTACTGTTGCCGACAAAAGCTGGCAAAGGCTCGAAAGCATTTCCCCACCGGAAGTAAAGAAGAAGCACTTGGATCTTTCGGAAACCTACGAATTTAAAAAATTGCTTCGTCAGTTTGACCTTGTGGTCAATGCTGTCCCCGGTTTTATGGGATTCGACACATTAAAAACAGTGATAAAAGAAGGGCGCGACTGTGTGGATATTGCTTTTTACCCCGAAAATGTTTTTGACCTTTCGGCTCTTGCCGAAGAGAAGAATGTACGCATTATTGCCGACATGGGGGTAGCCCCCGGCATGAGCAACCTGCTGGCAGGATATGCTGCTTCCCAATTGGATACCGTAGAAAATATCGACATTTATGTGGGAGGCCTTCCGGTAAAAAGAACACTTCCGTGGGAATATAAGGCCGTTTTTTCACCGACGGATGTCATTGAGGAATACACCCGACCGGCACGGCTGGTGGAAAATGGAAAAATCGTTACCAAAGCGCCGCTGACAGATATTGAGCTTCTGGAATTTGAACAAGTAGGTACTTTGGAAGCATTTAACAGTGATGGTTTGCGGTCGCTTTTATTTACCCTGAAAGCCCGAAACATGCGCGAAAAAACATTGCGTTATCCGGGCTATGCCGAAAAGATCAAGTTCCTTGCCCAAAACGGCTTTTTTGATACGGAAAAAATTGATATGGGCGGGAGCGCTCTTTCCCCCATGTCGATGACCAGCAAACTGTTGTTTAAACAATGGCAATTTGAGGAGGGAGATGAAGACCTTACCGTTATGAAAATCATGGTGGAAGGACAGAAATCGGGCAAAACAGTCCGGTACACGTTTGATCTTTTGGACCGGTACGACAAAACAACCCGAACCCACAGTATGGCCCGTACCACGGCCTATTCGGCAGCCCAGGCCGTACGGCTTATGGTTTCGGGATTACACAACCGGAAAGGAATTACCGTTCCCGAACAACTCGGTAAAGAGGAAGAAATCGTTGCCTTCCTGCTGAAAGGATTGGCAGAAAGAGGTGTGATTTACAAAACCACCGTTTCATAAGCCGGAAAATTCATGGAATATTTTTTGTGGCCTACCTTTTATAAGATTGTTCAAAAGGCAACCGGTTCAGAATAGAACGGCCCAGCGTTACCTCATCGGTATATTCCAGTTCATTGCCCACTGCGACACCCCGCGAAAGGGTAGTGATTTTTATCCCAAAGGGCGACAACAGCTTGTAGATATAATATCCGGTAGTATCGCCTTCCACCGTAGCCGGTAAAGCAAGAATGATTTCCCCGATTTTTTCGTTTTGCACCCGTTCCACCAAATGGGCTAAATCCAAATCATTGGGCCCCACCCCTTCCATAGGGTTAATGATGCCCCCGAGTACATGATACAAACCGTTAAACTGCGAGGTGTTTTCCACCGCCAGCACATCACGCGTATCTTCCACGACACAAACCGTTTGACTATCTCTTTTCGGATTGCTGCAAATCTCACAATACGCGGTGTCCGAAATGTTGTTGCACCGTTTGCAAAACATAATCTCCTGGCGCAAATTTACCAACGCTTCCGCAAGTTGGAGCGTTACGGTTTTTTCTTCACGCAAAAGGTGCAATGCTAACCGCAAAGCGGTCCGCTGCCCGATGCCAGGCAACCGTGACAACTCTTTTACGGCCTTTTCCAATAATTTTGAAGAATATTCGTTCAATTGATGTTACTTTTGAAGCGGATAAAATTAAAACAATTACGGCAAGCAGGCACAAAAATGAAAAAACTATTGTTGGCATTAACGATCCTTTCGTTTACACTCATCCTTCCGGCATCGGGACAAAACCGAAAGGATGCCCATGGGCTGCGACAGGGACAGTGGACAGGTACCTACAGCAACGGCGCCCTTCGCTACAAAGGAACATTCAAAAACGGAAAACCTGTCGGGACATTTTTTTATTACTACCCCACCGGATTGCTGAAAGCCAAAATGCGTTATGCCGACAACGGACACATTGCCCGGGTCATCACCTACCACCTGAACGGCAAACCACTGGCACAGGGAAAATTCATCGACAAAAAAAAGGACAGCACCTGGCGCTATTACAGCGATACGGATGGGAAATTGGTACTTGAAGAAACTTTTACGAAAGGGATAAAAAACGGCCCCACCATTGTCTATTACGGCAACACCGGAAAACCATCGGAACTGACAGAATATAAAAACGGAAGAAAAAACGGACGCTGGGTGACCTATTTTCCCGACGGGAAAATTTCAACTGAAGGGTTTTATGTTAACGATACCTTGCAGGGACCTTACAAGGCTTACGACATCAACGGAAAGTTGCTGATCAAAGGGCAGTATGAGCATGCGCTGCAGGAAGGCTTATGGATGATTTACGATACAACGGGAAAGTTGCAGAGAAAAGAATTTTTTCACAATGGACTTCAAGTAAAAAAGAAGAAAGCCAAAACACCACACGCGAAATGAACGGAACGGAAATTACACTCTGTGGGAAATCCCGTTCAAGGGGATTTTTTTTACTTTTGCCAATAACAAAAATTTAAACCATTGGTTTTACTGTTTTTTGATTTAGGTACGGGGGAGATTTTTTTGATCGTGTTGGCTATTTTTCTGGTTTTCGGGCCGGGAAAGATACCGGAACTGGCACGTAATCTCGGGAAATTTATCAATGAAATGAAACGGGCTTCCGAAGAAGTGAAAAATGAAATTACCCGGGAAGCAAACCGGGCGGAACGTGAAAAAAAACGGGCAGCTTACGAAAAACAAAAAGAAGCCCAGGAAGCGGAAGCGCCACAGGCGGAAGACCCCCAGGAAGTAAAAAAAGAAGAAGTCACCACCAAGCCACGGCGCAGCGCCAAAGCCGGTACAAGGAAAAAAACGGCTACCCCATCGAAAAAAGGCGTCAGGAAATCCCCTTCCGGATCCTCAAAAGAGACAAAAAACAAAACAAAGAAAACTACGGGCAAAACGGCTACAACCACCCGTAAAACACAAAAGAAAAAGGAAGAATCCACAAAAGCAACCGAGGCAAAAGCAACAAAAAAAAGGAAAAATACAAAGCCTGAAACTTCAAAACCGGCGACAAAAACAACCCGGGCAACCAAGAAAAAAACGAAAGCCCCGGTGGAAGAAAAGCCGGCCGTTGAAAGCAAGATCAATATCAAACCGGCGGAAAAAACGGTGAGTACCAAAAGATAACAACCATTGAAAACATCTAACCGGAATAATGGAATAAGCATGAAAGCACACAAAAACAGGTATCTGTTGTTTTTCTTTGCGGCACTGCTGCCTTTGTTTTCGTTCGGCCAGAAAAAAAGCCCTGCGCACGCCGCCGATGACCTGTTTGCCCGCCAACAATATTATGCTGCCATTGACAAATACAAAAAGGCTTTCACCAAGATAAAGAACAACCGAGAGGAAAAAAACAGGATCACCTATCGCCTCGGACAATGTTATTATTATACCGAAAATTATCGTAGGGCAGAGGCTGCTTATCGGAAATTGGTCCGTTTCGGTTGGGCCAAAAACCACCCCGAACTTTTATTGCATCTTGCCGATGTCCTTAAAATGGATGGAAAATACGATGAAGCCATAGCTCAATACAAAGCTTACGCCGAAAGAGTCCCGGACGACCCACGCGGAAAATTGGGCGCCGCTTCGGCAGCCCTTATCCAGAAATGGATCAATAACCCATCGAAATACAAAGTCACCGATGTAAAAAAACTGAACTCACGGGCAGCCGATTTTGCCCCTGCATTTCTTTCGGCCAATTATAACGAACTGGTCTTCACCTCCACCCGCGAAGGGGTTACGGGCAAATCCACCGACAAATGGACCGGCCAGAATTTCAGCGACCTGTTTGTAGCACGTCAGGACAGGAAAGGCGAGTGGAGCACTCCGGTATTGCTCGACAAAAGCAAAAACATCAACACCCCGGCCAACGAAGGAGCTGCCCAGTCAAACAGCCGTTTTAACAAACTTTATTTTACCCGCTGCCCGCAAATACCGGATAAAAAAAACGGTTGTCAGATATACGTTTCCAACCGCATCGGCAGAAACTGGGCAAAAGCCAGACGATTGGTTATCCGTGGGGTGGACTCCACACAAGCGGTCGGTCAGCCCACTCTGAGCAAAGATGAACTAACCATTTACTTTTCCTCCGATCGTCAGGGGGGCGCCGGAGGCAAAGACCTGTGGATGGCTACCCGGACCACCAAAAATGCACCCTTTGGCCATCCCATAAACCTTGGCCCGTTGATCAACACCAAAGGCGATGAAATGTTTCCCTTCCTGCGCGGCGATACGGCTCTTTACTTTGCATCCAACGGTCATGGCGGCATGGGTGGATTGGATATTTTTGTGAGCAAAATAGACTCTTCGGGCCATTGGGGCAAACCGGTCAACCTGAAATATCCCATCAATTCCACGTACGACGATTTCGGCATCATTTTCCATCCCACCGAATCGTGGGGCTACCTGAGTTCCAACCGGAAAGGAGGACGCGGGAAAGAAGACATCTATTACTTTATTGAACCCCCGTTGGAGTTCACCCTTTCGGGAACGGTCACCGACAACCGGACCACTTTCGGGGTACCCAATGCCACCGTGGAGCTCATCGGCTCCAACGGATTGACCGTGAAAACCATCACCAACGACAAAGGTTTTTATTCTTTCGGCAAAAGCCAAATCAAACCCCATACCACCTACGAAATCAGGGTGAGCAAAGACAATTATTTTAATAACATCGGACGGTTTACCACAGCCGGTGTCGAATTCAGCAAAGATTTCAAGAAAGACATTGTGCTGAAACCCATTCCGAAAAAACCCATTGTATTGCCCGATATTCTGTACGATTTAAACAAATGGAACCTGAAACCGCAATACCAGGATTCGTTGCAGGGTCTCATCCAGACCTTACGCGAAAATCCCAACCTTGTGATTGAATTGGGTTCACATACCGACTCGCGCGATACCAAAGAATACAACGACATTCTTTCGCAAAAACGGGCCCGTTCGGTGGTTGATTACCTGATTATGCGTGGCATCGATCCCAAAAGGCTCATTGCCAAAGGGTATGGTGAACGGGTACCGCGTACGTTGCAAAAAGACATTGTAAAAGATGGTTTTCTTTTCAAAAAAGGAACCACACTGGACGATGCTTTTATCAATTCTTTACCGAGCAAAGCCGAAAGAGAAGCGGCCTATGCCCTGAACCGCCGGACAGAATTCAGGGTCCTGCGCAAAGATTATGTTCCGAAATCCGGAAAAATCACCATCGATACCACCGGCATTCAAATTGCCATCAACCCCAACGAAAATACAGCCCGCTTTACGGCCGACAAAAAAACCGGACTGTATATTACCCACTGTTTGATCAACGGTTATGATGAAACCTTTGTATATGACCGTAACAGCAGCGGTATGATCTCTTTGAAGAAGGCACTGCAACTACTGCAAGATGGGGTTATTAGCAAGGAAAATTTCGAGGGAAACCCTGCGGAAGTCCTAAAAAACAATACCATTGCCGACCATGCCGTCATTCATTTCGATGAGGTGCGAATCGCCAATAAAACAGCAAAAGATATCAAGGTTATTGTGAACTACAACATGCATTTCGACCTTGTATTTGGTGATTACATCTTGCGGAAATTCGGTAAATACCAGTTTAACACGAAAAAGCACCTGCTCATTTTCGATGAAAAAAAATAAGCCGAATACCAGCCGTTACGAAGGCCGCGGTGTTTCTTCCTCAAAAGAAGATGTCCATGCGGCCATAAGAAATTTGGACAAAGGATTGTTTCCCAATGCCTTTTGCAAAGTTATTCCTGATATTCTCGGGAAAGACGAAAATTTCTGCAACATCATGCATGCCGATGGCGCCGGTACCAAATCGGCATTGGCCTACATGTACTGGAAACAAACCGGTGACCTCAGCGTTTGGGAGGGTATTGCACAGGATGCCATAGTTATGAATACCGATGACCTGCTGTGTGTAGGCGTAACCGACAACCTATTGCTTTCGTCCACCATTGGACGCAACAAAAACCTGATTCCCGGCGAAGTGATTGCCGCCCTTATCGAAGGTACGGAAAAGTTTTTGGAAACCATGCGCCATTGGGGCATTGAAATCCATCTTACCGGAGGAGAAACAGCCGATGTGGGCGATTTGGTGCGTACGGTGATTGTGGATTCAACGGTTACCGCCCGTGTGAGACGCGATGAAATTATTGAAAACAAAATTCAACCCGGGGATGTCATTGTAGGGTTGGCTTCATACGGACAAGCTGCTTACGAAGAACAATATAACGGAGGAATGGGAAGCAACGGCCTTACTTCGGCAAGGCACGATGTTTTTGAACACGCGCTGGCCCGGTTGTTTCCCGAAAGTTATGACCCGATGATTCCCGGTCATCTTGTTTATAGCGGAAACCTGAAACTAACGGGCCCTTCTCCGGTACCCGGAATCGATGTGGGCAAACTGGTTCTCTCTCCCACCCGGACGTATGCTCCCGTCATCAAGGCCATTTTTAAAGAGTACAAAAAACAAATTCACGGGCTGATTCATTGCAGCGGGGGCGCACAAACCAAAGTCTTGCATTTTATTGACAACCTGCATGTGATAAAAGACAATCTTTTTCCGGTTCCTCCGCTTTTTGAAATGATTCATCATCAATCCGGGACACCCTGGAAAGAGATGTTTCAGGTTTTTAATATGGGTCATCGCATGGA
>CAYYRE010000136.1:0-8594 GCA_964473895.1 uncultured Lentimicrobiaceae bacterium
TTTGTTTTGTAAACTTTAAACAACTTTAACAAATTATCTCATCGTTTTCCCGTATTCCACATAAAAAACAACCGTCATGCCGGCTGCATGCAAAATCAATGGCTTGTTTTCCCGAAAAGTTGGTACGGGAAACGCCCCTATGTTCCGGCATTTTCCTATTTTTGGCTTTGATATGGAGAAACTCTCGGCGGTAATCATTGCCTACAACGAAGAAAAAAACATTGAACGCTGCATCTTGTCGCTGCAAAGTGTGGCCGATGAGATTGTTGTGCTCGATTCTTTTTCCACCGACCGTACCCAAGAGATCTGCCAAAAACACAATGTCAAATTTTATCAGCACCGTTTTGCCGGATATATCGAACAAAAAAACAAAGCCATAACCTACGCTTCCCATCCGCTGGTGCTTTCGCTCGATGCCGATGAAGCCCTCTCCGGAACTTTGCAAAAAGCCATTCTTGCCGTTAAAAAAAACCGGCAAGCCGATGGATATACCATGAACCGAAGGACAAACTATTGTGGCAGATGGATTCGCTATTGCGGCTGGTACCCCGACCGTAAACTGCGGCTCTTCGATGTCCGCAAAGGAAAATGGGCCGGTTTGAACCCCCACGACCGGTTCGAAATGAAACCCGGTGCCGTGGTAAAACACCTTCCGGGCGATCTGCTCCATTTCAGCTACTACTCGGTAGAACAACACCGCCAGCAGGTGGAAAACTTCAGCACCATTGCCGCCCGGGCCAAATTCCAGCATCACGAAAAAGCAACCTTATTGAAAATTTGGGTCAGCCCCATGCTCAAGTTTTTCAAATGTTATTTTATCCGGTTGGGCTTCCTCGAAGGAAAACTGGGATGGAAAATATGCACCCTTTCCGCCAGCGAGAGCTACAAAAAATACAAGAAACTGAAAGCACTCTCCCAACGTAAAAAACCTGAAAATCAACAACCCGGAAACCGGAAAGTTTTGTGAAAATTTCACCGAAACTAATTTAGACACAGGATAAATATTACGCATGCCAACTAATTTTTGTTTTTTTTCTTTTCGTTTTATTAGTTTTGTGGAAACGAACCTGCAATTTTTACCGGCCTGATGGGGTTATTGCCCTCATGGCTTTTTTGATAAATTAAAACAACTAAAAAAAACAGGAGGACAAAATGCTAAGAACAAAAGAAGAGTATTTCGAACGGCTAAAAAACATGAAGCCGAATATTTACATTGGCGATGAAAAAGTAGGACGCGACGACCCCAGGTTGCGGCCGGGTATCAACGTATTGAGTATCACTTTCGACCTGGCCAAAGACCCAAAATATAAAAAACTGGCCACAGCCAAATCAAACATTACCGGGAAACCGGTCAACCGTTGGGCTCACCTGCCGCAAGACCCCTACGACCTGATGGAAAAACAAAAGCTCATTCGACTCGGAGCCAGACGTGCCGGTGGCTGTATCCAACGTTGTATGGGACACGATGCCATCAGCGCCCTCTCCATCTGTACCCGCGAAATTGATGATGCCAAAGGGACCGATTACCATCAGCGTTTTCTCAAATTTATGGAATATTACCAGGAAAACGACTTGGTAGGCTGTTGTGCCCAAACCGACAGCAAAGGCGACCGTATCAAAAGGCCTTCCGACCAGGCCGACCCGGATGCCTATGTACACATTGTGGAAAAACGCGAAGACGGTATTGTGGTCAGCGGATTTAAAATGTCGGTCACCCAAGCCCCTTACGCCGACGAAATTTTTGTGATTCCTACCCGTGCATTAATGGAAAACGATAAAGACTATGCCGTAGCCTTTGTGGTCCCCGGCGATTGGGAAGGCGTAAAACTGGTAACCCGTCCGGTATGGCACCGTCAAAAAGACGATAAAGATGCCCCGCCGGTATGCCTGACCGGTATTTCCGACTCGGTGGTGATTTTCGATAATGTCTTTGTTCCCAACGAACGGGTGTTTATGGCCGGTGAATGGGAATTCGGCCGGCGTCTGGCCATGCTTTTCGCCGACTCGCACCGCCACAGCTACTCGGGTTGTAAACCGGCGGTTTCCGATATCCTTTGCGGTACTTCACTACTGGCCGCCGAAGCCAACAACATCACCAAAGTATCCCATGTCCGTGAAAAACTCACCCAGTATGCAGGGGCTGCCGAGTTAGCCTACAGTGCCGGTGTGGCCGCGGCCGTATTCGGTAAAAAGACCAAAAGCGGCACCTTTTTCCCCAATACCATTTATGCCAATGTGGGACGCAAACTAATGGGTGAACTGATTTACCATGAGTTTAACCTGCTCACCGAAATTGCCGGTGGTATTGCCGCTACATTGCCTTTCAAGCAGAGCTTTACCATGGACGAACTCAAAGAACACCTCGACCGGTTCATCGTCCGTAATCCGAACATTTCTCCCGAACTGTCGTTGAAAATATGGAACCTCGTGGAGATTATGAGCACTTCCGCCATGACGGCCGAACTGCTGGTAGGCGGCGTACACGGTGGCGGTTCGCCCATTATGGAAGCCATTGCTTTAAGTCTGGAATACGATTTTAAAACCCGTATCAATGTGGCCAAATACCTTGGCGGAATGGCCAAAGAAATGGACGATGATGTGGACCTGAAAACCGAACCTTGGATGAATTTAAAATTTAACGAGACCGATGAGGAACGCAATGATGACCAAATTTAACCTGGAAGGAAAAATAGCCATTGTTACCGGATCTTCCAAAGGAATTGGAAAAGCCATTGCCCGTTTGTTTGCCGAAAACGGCGCTACGGTAGTCATCAGCAGCCGGAAACAGGAAGCCTGCGACAGCGTGGCCGAAGAATTTCGTGCCGAAGGATGGCATGCTGAGGCCATAGCCTGCCACGTGGGCAATGCCGATGACCGCAAAGCCTTGATTGAACAGACGGTGGAAAAACTGGGAGGCGTCGATGTCCTCGTGAACAACGCCGGTACCAACCCGGTTTTCGGCCCCATCGAAGAGGCCGGTGAAACGGTTTTCGACCAGATTATGAACGTCAACGTGAAAGCCCCCTGGGACCTCGCCAACCGGTGTATCGAAACCATGAAAAAACGGGGCGGCGGAAGTATTATCAACATCAGCTCCGTGGAGGGGGAAACGCCGGAAAAGGGACTGGGTATCTATTCGGTAAGCAAAGCAGCCGTTTCCATGCTGACCAAAAGCCAGGCCAAAGAATGGGGAAAATACGGGATCCGTGTTAACGCCATCAGTCCCGGGTTGATCAAAACCAAATTCAGCGCCGCACTGTGGACCAATCCGGAAATTTTGAAGGAAGTTGAAAAAGCATCCCCGTTGGGGCGTATGGGTGATCCCGAAGAAATGGCCTATATTGCCCTGTTGCTTGCCTCCGAAGCCGGAAGTTTTATCACCGGTAGTATTTTGGTGGCCGACGGCGGTTTCCTGCTTTCATAAAAGAAAAAACAGCCGAACGATAACCCGGAACCATAACGCTTCCGGGTTATTTTTTTGACTTCCTTTTCCAGGTAATGGTTTTATTACGCACCAGGGGTTTGGCCCAAAAACTGATACTGAGAATATACCCCAGTGTGATAAACAAAACCAACATCCCCGTTTTCAATGAAGTCAGGTCGCTGATGCCGCCAATCAAAAGCTGTATAACGGCACCTCCGGCAATCCCCGTCATTAAGATACCTGCAAAAGACCCGTGATGTTTTTTAACCGAATTCAAACCGAGGGAAACAATTACCGGATACATCACCGAAAGGAAAAAACCGGCTACCGGAAAAGCCCACAGCGACCACTCTGCACCTCCCCACAACCCAATGGCAACACAAAAAATGGCCAGTAGGGTAAACCAACGCAGTACCAGCTTACTATCCAAAAGCTTTAACAAAACCAAGCCCAGGATACCGCCCAGTGTCATCAGCCCCCAAAAATAGGAAACCGCATGGGCTCCTGCCGTATCGGGAGAATACCCGTGGTACAGATAAAGAAACTTGGACATCCAGTACGAAATACCTTGTTCTGTCCCCACGTAAGCAAATATTCCGAAAAAATAGAGCACAACAAATCTGTTTTGAAAAAGCGCTGCATAGCTGGCACGGGTGCCCGACCGTTCCTCTTCTTGCAGTTCCACTTTCGGAAACTTTACCCAAAGTACAACAACCACCATAACCAGGCTGATGATGGCAAAAACCCAATATACCGATACCCAGGAGAAGTGTGCCGGGACCAGCTGCGACAAAAGGCCTATAAACGGTTTTTGAACATTCCCTTTGTCGATATTGGTTACAAGATAAGAATACATTTGCGGGCTAATGAATGATGCCAGACCGAAAATCAACTGTGCCAAAACCGAATTAAAAGCATAATGTTCTTCTCCACCGGCCACACGGAGCAACGGATTAATCACCACTTGCAAAACGGCCATCCCGCTGCCAATGACAAACAACGATACCATAAAAACAGTAAACTTCGGGAAAAGAGCAAAACCGGTAGCTCCCAAAAAGGACAGCAGAAAAGCCAACACCATCATCCGCTTTTCCCCCCATTTTTCCAGCACAAATCCCGAAGGGATCGACATAATGCCATAGGCAATAAAAAAAACAAACGGTAGGAACCCGGCCTGGGTTTCCGTCAAATGGTAACCTGCCGAAACATTGGGATTCAATGCCCCGAGGATATTGGTCAAAAACGAAATAACAAAAAAGGTGACCAGAATGAGAAAAACAATAAAATAATTTCGTTTCATGATGCCAGGGTTATTGGTTGTATCCGCTTATTTTAAGCTCCGGTATTTTGTCTTGCAGGCTGTGCCGGTCAAAGGTTGCCGTCAGCAGCCGTGTTTCTCCGGGAAGCAACGAAACATCATTATCCGACCACAAAACCGGTAAAATGGTCTTGCCATCCCTTTTATTTACCAGTGCTACATGTTCAAAAAAGGCAATCTTTGAATTATGGTTGTTGAGCTCTACTACAAAAACCGTTTTCCCCTTTCGTTCGGTTTTTTTCAAAATCCGGGCAGCCACTTTGGCTTTCGGGAGGGTATTCAAGGCGGTAAAATCCGCATATTGTCCGCTGAGGGTATAAAAATACCACCCGTGGGGTTTCAAATGATAATCCAGCACATCCGGCTTTTTCGAAAGCCAGTAAAAGTTGTTATCGATTTCTTTTCCATGCCGGTCTTGCAGGCGCAAATCCAGGAAATAAATGTCTTTTACCCATGCAAATTCCGGAAGCCGCATGATTTCGTAGGCCGCATTGGCTTTGAGGTTCAGCTTGAATTTTTTTTCATAACGCAGCATCGAGTTTTTATCGTAAACCCGCACCTGCAGCGTGCATCCGTTTTTGTCCTGCAGACGGTCGTTTACCACATACAAAGCATGCCGGCTGTAATCGTACACGGTGTGATAAGGCTGTCCGGCCTTTTGTGCTCCGTAAAAAGCGCCGTTGGGCATCAGGTACACGTCGTACAGTTGCCAGTACATTTCGGGCCAGGCCGAGTTGAGCATCCATTGAATGACGCCCGTGGCACGGTAGCGGCGTGCCGAAAAAGCCTCAAACATGGGGCGCATGATCTCGTATTCCATCACCTGTGCTTTGCGGGTAAATTCGGCCAGCGAAGCCGATTTCCCATAACGCAAATTGAGCGCTTTGACAAACCGGTCCAGCTTACCGAACATGTGCCGTCCACAGTGGTAGTTCCATACACTGTCGATGGGCCATTGGTGTGCCGGCGACAACATTTTTTTGATGCTTTCCAACGGCGGTATTTGTGCACCCGGCCCTGTTTCGGTATTAAAACCGAAAGCGCCTCCGTAGGCCGTATCGGCAAACCAGTACACCGGCGGTTCGTAGGCATAAGGACCACGCATTTTTACTGCAGATGGCCCGACCGTTGAAGTCCACTCTTTGGCCGATGCCAGATAAACACGGGTGGAATCTACCTGCGAAAGAATGTTCAGGTATCGTTTTTCCGCTGCCGGTGATGGGATTTTGTCGCTGCCGGCCAGCCAGGCAAAAATCGATGGGTGATTGCGCAACCAAACAATTTGGTCGTGCCAGGCATCCGACATCAAAGCAATGTCGGCAGCAGAGGTAATGCCACCGTATTTCGGATCACATTTCTTTTTTATCAGGTTCTGCCATTCCCACTGGCAACTCCAACCGGCCATAACCAAAATACCCATGCTGTCGCAAAGCGAATATAAGTTCTCGCTGTTGCCCCAAAAACCTTCCAAACGAATGGCGTTCAGGTGCATGTTTTTCACATATTCCAGCTGGTAACGGTTGCTTTGCGGTGTGTCATCCAAAAAAAGATGGTCCACCCAACCACCGCCGCGAATCAATATCTTATGTCCGTTGATCTTAAAACCCCGGAAGCCTTGTTTGGTGTAAAAGTCGGACACTGTACGAATACCGAAGCGGATGGTTTTGCTGTCGGTGGCTTTTCCGGCATTGTGAAAACTAAAGGTGGCTTTGTACAAATGGGGTATGCCTAAAGTATAGGGCCACCAAAGTTTCGGATGGTTGATCACCAGTTCCGGAAACTCCTGCGGGGAGAAAATGATTTTTCTTGATGCTCCGGGCAATAAGGTGACAGGCTTTGAAACGGTTTTTCCGGCAATGTTTAAAAAAACTTTTCCGAACTGTTCAACGGAAGTGTAATTGGTCACGATGACCGAAGCCGTCAACGATGCCCGATCCATTGATTTGTCCAGGTTACTGACCACATACGGTTCGGAAACACCGGTTTCGGTACAGGCTTCCAAAGAAACACCCCGGAAAAGCCCCATGTTTTGGTCGGGCGGCGCCGGGTTCCAGTCTACAAACCCGATGGTAAAATCACCCGCTTGCGGAGGATATACTTTAACGGCCAACACGTTTTCACCTTCTTTGACATCTTTCGAAATGTTGAGTACAAATTGCCGGAACGGATTTTTCAGGCTGTCGTGGTCGCCGATTTTTTTCCCGTTGAGCCAAACATCCGCACTATAATTAATGCCGTTGAAACGAAGCAAAAGGGTTTGCGGAACTTCCTTTAACCGGAAAATCCGCCGGAACCACCAGGGGTGTTTAAAAGGCGCCGGCGAAACTTGCTTCAGGTTCATGTCTCTAAAAATATCTTTGTAAAGACCGTTTTGAACCAAAACATGCATCACCGTTGAAGGCACGGAAGCCGCATAAGCATGCGAAACACGAAAACCGGACATGCTGATCTTTTTTCCGGAAACTTTTACCGAATCGGCACTAAATACCATCCAGTTGTTTTTCAAGGGACGGTCAAAATAACCGGGTACGGGGGGGTGGTGGCAGGAAACCATAAATAATAACAAGGCTGTAAAACCTGTCCAACGCAACAGAGGAGTCAAAACTTTCATGGGGGTGTTTTTCAAATAGATTCCCCCAAAAGTAAAAATTCTGTCCTGATGGCAACAGTATCCGTCAAAAAATGTTTTCGGCTTTTTGTGGCACCGGGTTACCACACATCCGGACCTCACCGGACTCCCTGTTGTTTTCAAAAAAAGGCCCAAAAATTAAAACACAAAAGCCAAACAAACCTTTTGCAAAGAAAACCATCCCTTTATCTTTTCCCCAGTTTTTCTCTGATTTTGTCGAGCATGGTCACCGTCAACTTTTGGAGATCAAACGTTGTTTCCAATCCCCAGTCTTTCCGTGCCACACTGTCGTCAATACTGGCGGGCCAGCTTTCGGCAATGGTTTGCCGGAAGTCGGGTTTGTACGAAATGGTGAAACCGGGAATATGCTTTTTGATCTCTTCCGACAATTGTTTGGGGTCAAATGAAATACCCGCCATATTGTATGCCGAACGCAGCGAAAGCCGGTTGGGATCCGCCTGCATAAGCTTTATGGTGTTGTTGATGGCATCATCCATAAACATCATGGGCAAGGCGGTGTCTTCTTTCAGGAAGCATTCGTAACGGCCTTTTTTAATGGCTTCGAAAAATATTTCCACGGCATAATCGGTAGTGCCGCCGCCGGGTTCGGTTTTGTAGCTGATCAATCCGGGATAACGGACACTGCGAAAGTCAATACCGTAGCGTTTGTGATAATATTCGCCCCAGCGTTCGCCGGCCAGTTTCGAAATACCGTAAACCGTATTGGGTTCCATCACGGTAAGTTGCGGTGTGTTGTGGCGCGGGGTGGTGGGCCCGAAAACGGCAATGGAACTGGGCCAGAAAATCTTTTTGGCGCCCGTTTCGCGTGCCGCCTCCAGAGTGTTCATCAGTGCCCGCATGTTAATATCCCAGGCCTGTAACGGAATTTTCTCGGCATTTCCCGAAAGAACAGCCGCCAAATTATATACTTCGGTGATTTTAAAACGCACCAGAAAATGCAAGAGGTTATTAAAATCCAGCACATCCAAAATCTGAAACGGACCCGATTGGCGAATCTCTTCGGTGGGCTGCTTGATATCGGTGGCAAAAACATGATGGTTGCCGTAAATCTTGCGAAGCGCCATGACCAGCTCCGAACCAATCTGTCCCGAACTGCCAATGACCAAAATATTTGTGTCCATTGTTGTTTTTTTTGAGAAATAAGCGCTGCAAATGTACATGAAATTTTTTCATTCGAAATTACACACAGACGAATGAAAAAA
>CAYYRE010000137.1:0-8552 GCA_964473895.1 uncultured Lentimicrobiaceae bacterium
ACCGGTGCCGGCGTCCACGCCGGCACACGATTATTCCAATGCAAAAATATTTTTCGTTCCTCCTCAGCACCATGGATTTATAACTTACGCATTAAAGACCTGTCTTAACCCGGAGCCAAGAAAAAAAGCCGTTTCCGGTTTTGCCCCACTTTATTTTGTTCTCCTCACCAAGGAAACGATAAATCATTAATTTTGCGATGCGTAAAAAATAAATCATTTATATTTTTGTTACTTAAGGAAACGTCCGGATTGAAAATTTACAACATTCATAGCATTTTCCTTTTCCTGTTTTTGTCAGGAATTGCTGTCGGCTTTTCCTCTTGTTCTACCAAGCGAAACACTGCCATGGCGAGAGGTTATCATAACCTGACAAGTCATTACAATGTTTACTGGAACGGGGAGCAAAACCTGGAAATGGCCGAAGAATTCCTGCATAGCCACGTGAAAGACAACTATGGAAAAATCCTGAGGGTTTATAATTACGGCGACCGGAAAATGGCCCGGCAAATGGCCCAGCGGGTGGAATTCACCATTAAAAAGGCGGCTTTGACCATTCAAAATCACTCCATGGTCTTCGGACGAAAAGAAAAAGTAAAGTGGGTGCAGGAGAGCTACCTTATGATGGGGAAAGCGTTTTTTTACAAACATGATTTTACGGCGGCACGCCGGGTGTTCGACTTTGTACAAAAAAAATACAATTACAGTCCCATTCACTATTTCGGTACATTATGGCTTGTCAAAACATACATCGAAACCAAGCAATTCGGCAAGGCTGAAGCAGCACTCAACCTGCTTTCGAGCCAGTTGCCGGACAAAGATTTCCCCAAAGAAGTAAAAAATGCGCTCCCCCTCGAATATGCCGATTTATACCTTGCCCAGGGAAATGCTGCTGCAGCCTATCCTTATCTCGAAAAAAGTATTGCTGTAACGCGGGATAAAGATTTACTGAGCCGTGTTTATTTTATCATGGGACAAATCAACAAACAGGAAGGGGATTTGGAACAGGCCGGCCGTTATTTTTCCAAGGTGCTCAAGCGTAACCCGCCGTTTCAAATGGATTTTGAAGCACGGCTGTACCTTGCCAAGTGTTATGATGCTGCTTCCGGCAACAGCAAGTTCATCATGAAAACCCTGAAAAAAATGGCCCGGAAAAACCAGTATCTTGATTTTCGTGACCAGATTTATTATGCCATGGCCGAAGTGGCCGAAAAAAACAAAAACGACAGTTTGATGGTGCACTATCTGCGGCTGTCGGTACAATACAGTAAAAAAGACCCTTATCAAAAGTCCCTGTCGGCTCTGAAACTGGCCGAAGATTATTTCCGTCACGGGCAATATGCTTCGTCGCAGGCTTATTATGATACGGCGGTGCAATTTTTGCCGAAAGATTATCCCCGGTTTTCTGAGATTAAAACCAAAGCGGGAGTACTGGCCCGGCTGGTTCAGTACGTGGAAACCATCCGCCGCGAAGACAGTTTGTTGCACCTTGCCAGAATGGACACAGCATCACTTTACGCTAAGATTGATCAAAAAATAGCCCGGTACAAGGCAGCACAGAAAGAAAAGGAAAAAGAGGCGGAACAGCTCGCTGATAACAGGACGGCTGCTTCGTTTTCCGGTGGCCCCGGAAGCCGTCTGCCTGCCGGAGGGCCTCGCGGTGGCGGATGGTATTTTTATAACCCGGTGGCTTTGTCGCAGGGATATACCGAGTTTAGAAAACGTTGGGGCGACCGTCAACTGGAAGACTTGTGGTGCATACGGGATAAACATACCGCCATGGCTGCTTCGGGTGTGGTGACGGAGAATAACACGGTTTTTGGAAAGAGAAAACGCAAGACGATTTCCGGGAAACCACGCCCTGCCGGCCCCGAAACCAGGGCATTTTATTTGAAGGGCCTGCCCAAAACGCCGGCGGATTTCCAACGGGCCGATTCGCTCATCGTGGAAAGTTACAATAAACTGGGATTTATTTACCTTGAGGATTTGCACGATACGGCCGATGCTTTGAAGACCTACCGTAATTTGCAAAAAAAATATCCGGATAACAAATACAAGTTACAAAACTGGTATTACCTTTATCAAATATATACCGGTCTGGGGAAAACGTCCGAAGCACAGCATTATAAATCGCTGATCATACAACAGGCCCCCGGAAGTTTATATGCCAGGGTACTCAACGACCCGGATTATTACAAAAAACTGCAGGCCGGGCACCGTGATGCCGAAAAGCTGTATACCCGCACTTGGCAAGCATTTGAACGCGGCCAGTATTACCGTGTTATTAATTATGCCCGTCGCGGCCTTCAGAAATACGCCAATGATACCGTTACGGCACCACAGTTTATGTATTTGCGGGCTTTGTCACTCGGTAAAGTGGAAGTGCCCGATACCCTTTACACTGCCTTGCGGCAACTCATCAAAACTTATCCGCACCATCCGTTGGCCGAAAGGGCAAAAGCCATTGTGAAAATGCTTCAATTGGAATATGGGATCGGTATCACTGAGAAGGAAAGAGAAGCGTTGCTGGCTGCCCAAAAACGGAAAAAAGCCATTGGGGACTATGTTTTTAATAAAAACAGCCCCCATTTTGTGGTGTTGCTCTCGCAACGCAACATGGTGAATGCCCGGGCACTCAAAACGCGCCTGGCCGACTTTAACCAAAAATATTTTAGACGTCAACCACTGCAAATCAACAACTTAATGCTCAATAATCAATATACTTTGTTGCTGGTGAAAACTTTTGCCACGGGGGATGAAGCCATGAAATACTATCGAAAGCTGATACGTGACCCGTATGTATTTTCCGGTATCAGCCGACAAAATTACCGGCTGTTTGTTATCTCGAAAGGAAATTATCCTTTATTTTACAAAAACAAAGAGGTGAAAGTTTACCTGCAATTTTTTAAAGAATATTACAAATAAGAATAAAAATGAAAAAGTATTCAGGCAGTAACGGCGACTCCACTGTCCCCAACATCATTTCATTGGGAACCAAAGTGACCGGAGAGATTGTTTCGGATGGTGATGTACGTATTGATGGGAGCCTTACGGGAAAGATCCACGCCAAAGGCAGGGTGGTTATTGGTACCGAAGGGACTGTGGATGGAGAAATTCATTGTAAAAATGCAGTTATTTCCGGGAAAGTGAATGCCGTACTCGAAGTAACCGAGCTGGCCGTCTTCAAAACAACGGCCCGGTTTACGGGAAAAATTTTCACAGCCAAAATTTCCATTGAAACAGGTGCCCTGTTTTCCGGAGAATGTAAAATGGCCGGACTGGAACAGGCGAAACAAAAAGATGAAAGGAAAAAAGGATAAAAAAAACCCGCTGAAAGCCTATGCCGTTTACAGTTCGCTCGGCATGCAAATGGCGGTGATTGTACTGGCAGGTGCTTTCGGTGGCAGGGAATTGGACAAATGGGTCGCTTGGCACTTTCCGGTTTTTACCGTTGTATTGACGCTTTTGTCCATCATCTTATCCATTTTGTACGGCATCCGCGAATTTTTTAAACACGACAAAAAGCCATGAAAAGCATCGTTTCAAAATATACTTTACAGTTGGCCGGGCTGACTGTTTTGCTCGGCGTACTCACTTTGGGTTTCCGCCTGATGTTTACACAAATACCCGTTACGGCGGCTTATCCTTACCTGCTTGTTTTTTTGTTTGTCTTTTTTTGGCTGACCTTTTTTGCTGTGGCTAAAAGTATGCAGAAGAAGATAACGCGTTTTGCCAACACCTATATGATTGTTAATTTTTTGAAACTTGTGGTTTTCTCACTTTTTTTGCTGGGATATGCCTACCTGCACAAAAAAGAGGCCGCTCCGTTTATCATTACCTTTTTTGTGTACTACATTTTTTACAGCATATTGGAGGTCATCGGATTGAAAACATTGAATACGGAAATGAAGAAATAATCCGGTCGGAAAAGAAAAAACCGGGGGGTGACTTTCAAAAACAACTTATTTGTATCTTTGCAGCGCAAAAGACCCCATCTCCGGCTTGTGGGGTCTTTTATGTTTTTAATCGTTGAAACTAAAACCATTACATCATGGCAGAGACAAGATATTACACAGAAGAAGGACTCAAGAAATTAAAAGA
Organism: uncultured Lentimicrobiaceae bacterium; assembly: GCA_964473895.1. Taxonomy (GTDB): domain Bacteria; phylum Bacteroidota; class Bacteroidia; order Bacteroidales; family F082; genus Sulfidibacterium. Next base: position 4,099 of record CAYYRE010000137.1, read on the forward strand.
GGAACTGGATTATTTGACGCGTGTGGAACGCCGTAAGATTTCGGAAGCCATTGCCGAAGCCCGCGATAAGGGGGATCTTTCGGAAAATGCGGAATATGATGCTGCCAAAGAGGCTCAGGGTATGCTGGAAATGAAAATTGCCAAGCTGCAAAACATTATTGCCAATGCCCGCATTATTGACGAGTCGAAAATGGATACCTCCAAGGTGCTTATTATGTCGAAAGTGAAGATTAAAAACCTGAAAAACGGGGCCACCATGTCCTATACCCTTGTTCCTGAAAAGGAAGCCGACCTGAAAAGCGGTAAATTGTCTGTCAATTCCCCTATTGCCAAAGGGCTCCTGGGGAAAAAAGTGGGCGATAAAGCCGAAATACGCGTCCCGGCCGGAAATATCCAGTTCGAAATTGTGGAGATTTCGCGGTAACCCGTCTTCCTTTCACGGTAACTGGCGGGAACTTATGCATGAATAGTTCAACCCCTCTTCCGGCTTAGTAATGGAAACTGCTGCCATCCAAAAACTCACGCAGGATGGAAGTGGGCGGAATTTCCCGGGCATTGATATTGACAAGATAAGAGAGGAACTTCAGCAACCGTTTGGCTTCGGAATACTCCGGTTCGTTGGGAGGTACTTCGCGCAGCAGGGGTTCGGCCCAACGTTTCAGTACGCCCAGCTCAAAGAGTAATGCCGTGTTGAACATGACATCGGCTTCTTCCTGAAAAGGAAAGATGTGCTTTTCTTCTCCTTTCCGGACGCTGGGCCAGCGTTGCAGGGTTTCGAGTGCCGAATAGCCGCGATAACGTGCATCGCGTACCATACGGCGGATTAACCGGTTATCGGTGGTGGGAATACGGTTGTTGGCATCAATACTCAACGGGGTAAGGGCCGAAACATATACTTTAAACTTTCGCTCTTCGGGTATCATGGCCGAAATCTCCGGATTCAACCCATGAATACCTTCCACAATCAAAATGCCATCGTTGTCCATTTCAAGGGTGGTCCCATCGTAATAGCGTTTCCCTTCCTGAAACGAAAATTTGGGCAATTCGATTTTTTTCCCCTCCATAAGGTCCAGGACGTTTTCGTTGAAAAGTTTGATGTCCAGGGCATGGGGACTTTCAAAATCGTAATTTCCGTTTTCGTCCAACGGGGTAAGCTCGCGGTTTACAAAATAGTTATCCATGGAAATCACCACCGGTTTTTTACCTATTACGGCCAGTTGTACCGCCAGTCGTTTGGCAAAAGTGGTTTTTCCGGAAGAGGAAGGGCCTGAAATAAAAACTACTTTGGCGGTTTCTTTTTTGTCAATTAAATCGGCAATGCAAGCCACCTTTTTTTCCTGCAGCGCTTCCGATATTTTGATGATATCCCCGATTTTCCCCTCCAGGGTAATCTCGTTCAACCGTCCTACATTGGGTACCCCGATGATTTCAACCCATTCTTTGAATTCCTGAAAAATATCAAAGAGCTTGTTTTGGATGACAATATCTTCCAATTCATCGGGATGGTCTTTTTTAGGCAATACCAACAGCATGCCTTTGTAATATTTTACCAGGTTAAAATGTTTGAGGTAACCTGTGGAAGGGACCAGGTAGCCGTAAAAATAGTTGACCACATCGTCCAGTTTGTAAACAGAGCTGTAAAACTGCTTGCGTGTGCGCATGAGGGTACATTTATCTTCAAGTCCGAATTCTTCGAAAATGCGCAGGGCTACTTCCGTACGGATTTCTTCCCTTTCGAAAGGGATGTCCTTTTCAATGATTTCCTGCATACGCCGGTGTAGTTTTTCGACCAATTTTTCATGGTTTTCGTCCGGTGTCAGCCCCTCCAGCTCACAATACAGGCCCTTGGAAACGGTATGCTCTATTTTTAGTTTATAATCCGGATATAAGTCCACTACGGCTTTGAACAGTACCATGGAAAGCGACCGTGTGTACATGCGTTGCCCGTCGGGATGGGTGTAACCGATAAAATTGACCGTTTTGGGTTTGTACAGGATATAGTCCAGTTCTTTCAGGGTGTTGTTCACCATGGCGCCGAGGATGTCTTCGCCAATGTCTATTTTTTGATCTTCAATAATGTCCGAGAGTGTGGTGCCGAAAGGGTATTTTTTTTCGGTCCCCGTATTTTCGCAGTAAACGGCAAATTCTTTAAACTTTTTCATGACTTGCATTTTAAGAAAGGCAAAAGTAGACAAACTTTTACTTTTCCTGTAGGTCCGGTTTCCAAATGTTATTGTCCGGATGTACATCGGGGAGCATTTTATCCGGATCCACCACAACCTCTTTCAATGGGAGGTGAGAGGGGTACCAGAAAGTGTATTTTCCGCTTTTTTCCCATATTTCCACCGGAAGTCTTACCGTGTCGGTTTGTCCGTCTTGAAGAACAATTTTCAGTGTAACGGGCATCACCAACTGGTTTTTGTTTGCCAAAGTGATACGTGCACCCTGTGCCGGATCGTTATGCACATATTTCACGCCGGTGACTGCCTGGTCCAGCGTCCAGTTTTTGATAAACCATCCTTTCCAGAACCAATTCAGGTTTTCGCCCGAGGCGTTGTTCATGGTATGGAAAAAATCAAAAGGTGCCGGGTGCTTGTAAGCCCATCGCCGGATGTAGGTACGGAAAGCATAATCAAACCGTTTCGGGCCGAGGATGTACTCGCGGAGCAAAACCAATCCCAATGCTGTTTTGTAATAACTCACCGGATGGGAATATTTTCGCGGGAAAGCATCGGCATAGGTTATGATGGGCGGCACTTTGTTATTTTGCATCAACGGTACGATATCACGTCCAGGGCTGCCTCCCTGCGGATTGTATTCGTGGTCGCTTTTGGGGGCAAACTCGCCGTGGTTAAATTTTGCAGTGGCATAAATATCAATAAAGGTATTCATTCCTTCGTCCATCCAAGCATATTTCCGTTCGTTGGAGCCCACTATCATGGGAAACCAGTTGTGCCCTATTTCATGATTGGTGACCATCCACAATACGCCTTTTTGAGCCCGCCATGAACAAAATACCAGACCGGGATATTCCATGCCGCCCACCGGACCGCCCACAGCCGTTGCTGTTGGATAAGGATAGGGAAACCACTGTTTTGAAAATATTTCGATACTTCCTTTTAAGTACTCAACAGCCCTGCCCCAACCGTTTTTTCCGGCACTTTCTACGGGGTAATAAGCCATGGCCAATGCGGTTTTGTTATGCGGGAGGTTCACCTTTGCTGCATCCCACAAAAAGGCCTTGGAGGCGGCCCAGGTAAAATCGCGGCTGTTTTTCATGGTAAAATGCCACGTCTTTGTTTCCTTTTGGGAAGGATGGAAAACGTTTTGCGTCACCTCTTTTGCCGTCCGGATGGCGATGGTCTTATCACTCATTCGTGCTTTTTTCAACCGCTTGATTTGTGCCGGTGTAAGCACTTCTCCCGGGTTTACCAGCTTTCCGGAAGAGGCAACCAACTGGTCCTGCGGCACCTGAAGGAAAATATCAAAATTTCCGTAATCAAGATAAAACTCCCCGGCACCGAGAAAAGGCAGCAGGTTCCAACCGGTCAGATCATCGTAAACAGCCATCCGCGGGTACCATTGTGCCACATCGTAAATGGTACCGTTGCGGGAATGCATCCAGCCTGCACGACCATTCCCCTTGGGGGCTAATTGAAAACGGTATCTTATTTTGATTTTTATTGTACCGCCCTTGGCAGGCAGGGCTTTGGGTAGCCTGATTTGCATGCGGGTATCGGTAAGGAGAAAGTTTGCTTTTGTGTATTTTCCCCCCAAACCAATTTCGACCGATTGAATGTTGAAGCCGCCGATAAACCTCTTGGGATTAAACGTTTGCGATGCCACCGCCGCGCCTCTCGAGTTTTTTGCAAACCGGTTTTGGTCAAGTTGTAACCACAAGAAAGAAAGTTTGTCAGGGCTGTTGTTGATATAGGTTATCTCTTCGGTTGCCGAAATGGTTTTACGAAGGGTGTCGAGTGCGGCATGTATCCGGTAATTGGCCCGGTTGCTCCAATAGCTGGGCCCAGGTTGCCCGTCGGCACTCCTGTATACGGTTCCCGGTTGATGGTCAAACAACGGATCGAAAGCTTTGTGCGGATCGTACCCTTTTGATTGGGCAAATGTTACTGTTGCCGTAAAAAAAGAAACAAGTACGGCAAAAACAAGGAAAAATGTTTTTTTCATTTTGAACCATTTTATGCCGTGTAAAGTAACGAAATTTTTGAAACAGATGCCTGCCTCTTTCCTTTGCAAAAGCCAGTCCGGAACGGATGGCTCAACTTTTTTTCTGAATTGATTTGAGGCCATTGCAGGGTGGAAATACTGAAATATATTGTATGACAGAATATTAAATCCCTGAAAGCAGTGAATATTTTAAAATCAACAGCAACTATCTCCCGGCTTTTACATTTTAATTCAGAGTAAGATGTACCAAAGTCTTGATATCCGGTTAC
>CAYYRE010000138.1:0-8427 GCA_964473895.1 uncultured Lentimicrobiaceae bacterium
AATACGTTATAAATAATGTTTTTAGATAAACTTTAAACAACTTCATTTTATAAAAAAAGGGCAGACCCTATGGGCTGCCCTTTTGATCTGTTATCAGAATTTTGCTAAACTAATCATTCTGTTTTTCCTCGGCCATACGGGCAATTTCATCATCCACAAGGATACGGCCGCAATATTCGCATACAATGATTTTTTTATGCAGTTTAATATCCAATTGGTGCTGCGGAGGAATTTTGTTAAAACAACCGCCACAGGCATCTCTTTCGATTTTCACCACAGCCAAACCGTTTCTGGCATTTTTCCGGATTCTTTTATAGGCAGTCAATAGCCGCTCTTCGATATATTTTTCGTTTTCCTGCGACTGGCGCACCAGCTCTTCTTCTTCTTTTTCTGTTTCGGCAATAATTCCGGTAAGTTCCGACTTTTTGGCTTCCAAGTCTTGCTTGCGTTCTTCCAGCTTGGCGTTTGCCACTTCCATATCGGCTTCAATTCCTTCAATACGGTGCTGGGCCTCTTTGATCTTTTTCTCAGCCAGTTGAATTTCCAAATTTTGGAACTCAATTTCTTTGGTCAGCGAATCATATTCCCGGTTATTCCGGACATTCATTTGCTGTTCGGTATACTTCTTAATGAGGGCATTACTCTCCTTAATGGCCTCTTTTTTATCTTTGATAAACTGCTCAAACTTTTCTTTCTCCTCCTGAAAATTGGATATTCTGGTTTCCAGACCGGCAATTTCATCTTCAAGGTCTTCCACTTCCAACGGAAGTTCGCCCCGAATAATTTTTATTTTGTCAATTTGAGAATCAATTTGCTGAAGATTATACAACGCCGTCAGTTTCTGTTCTACACTGACTTCCTGTTCTTCCTTGGGATTTTTATTTTCTTTTGTCATAATACCTTGTGTTTCAACTGTCTACAAAAACGAAACCGGATTTGTGTTATGTTTTGAAATTTGGAGTGCAAAATTAGGAAATTTTTTGGTTAATTTTTCAAATAATAACGCTTTGGTAAATTGTTCGGTTTCATAATGTCCGGCATCCACCAGCATCATTTGATGTTGGAAAAGGAAAAAATCATGATACTTCAGGTCAGCGGTAATAAAAACGTCGGCCTGTGCGGCAAAGGCTTTTTCCATCAGGAAGCTGCCGCTGCCACCGCAAACGGCTACTTTCCGGATGAGCCGGTCCAGAGGTACGCCATACCGGATATTTTGAGCTTCCAATTTTTCTTTTACAAAATACAGAAAATCCATCGCAGGCAGGGGCTTCTGCAGCTCTCCGATCATCCCGTCGCCCACAGATATCCCCCTATTTTCCAAAGGATAAATATCATATGCCACTTCCTCGTAGGGATGTACGGCCAACATGGCCTGTAAAACATTTTGCAGGATATTTTCGGGCACAATGGTTTCCAGCCTGACCTCCTTTTCAAAATGCAATTCTCCCTGTTTTCCCACAAAAGGATGGGTTCCTTCCAAAGCCTTGAAGCTGCCCTCTCCCGGAGCGGAAAAGCTGCAATGGCTGTAATTTCCGATGTGTCCGGCCCCTGCATTTAACATGTGGTTACGCACAAGGTCAATATGCGTTTCGGGAACAAAAACCACCAGCTTTTTCAGCTTTCCTGCAGGCGAAAGAACCCGGGTGCTTTTCAATCCCAGTTTTTGCGACAACCGCGCATTGACACCTCCCGCCACACGATCGAGATTCGTATGGGCGGCATACAGTGCAATATCATTTTTTATGGCTTTGATGACCAACTCCTCCACAAGGTTTTCTCCGCGAAGGTGTTTCAATCCGCGAAAGATTAACGGATGGTGTGCAATAATCAGGTTGGCTCCGGTTTCCAATGCCTCTTCCATCACCTCACGGGTAACATCCAATGTGATAAGGGCTTTGGATATTTCCTGGTCGGGAGTACCGGTGAGAAGTCCCGCATTATCGTAAGACTCCTGCAACGACAACGGGGCAAACGTTTCGATATAGCGGGTAATTTGTTGTAGTTTCATACGTCAAAAATCTTTTGAAAAATTTTTTTTGAGAATGGGATGAACATTTCCAAATTTTTCTAAATTTACGCAAAATTAAAGAATTATAAGGATCGTAAATATTTATCTTTTCCATGCTGAAAATTTTGTTATTCCCGTTCGCTCTTTTGTACGGATTGGTAATACATTTCAGGCATTTTTTGTTTGATTTGGGCTTGTTGCCTTCCAAATCATTCGAAGTACCTGTTATTGGTGTGGGAAACCTTGCTTTGGGGGGTACCGGAAAAACACCCCATACGGAATATCTGGTCCGTTTACTTAAAAAAGATTACCGTGTAGCTATCCTCAGCCGGGGGTATATGCGTAAAAGCAAGGGATTCGTTTTGGCCAGCCGGTCTTCCTCTTTTCAGGACATTGGCGATGAGCCGTTACAATATCAACGAAAGTTTGGGAAAGAGGTCTTGGTAGCGGTGGATAAAAACCGGTGTCACGGCGTTCAACGTCTTTTGGATTTAGATCCTTCGCCCCAAACCATCATTCTTGACGATGCGTTGCAACACCGTTTTATCAAACCGGGCCTGAACCTTTTACTCACTGATTACCGCCGGCTCTATGTAGATGATTACCTTTTACCGGCCGGAAAGTTACGCGATGTAAAAACTTCTGCCCGCAGGGCCGATATTATCATTGTTACCAAAACCGAAAGGATCCTCTCCCCTATAGTGCGGCGCATCATCCTCGAAAAACTCAAACCGGAAGCCCATCAGGAGGTCTATTTTTCGTATTTAAAATACGGCAGTCCGGTCCTTTTTCCCTCCATGAAGGTAACACAATTCGACCGGAAATACAGTACCATTCTGCTTTTTACAGGTGTGGCCAATGCGTATCCCCTGAAAGATTTTCTGCGATACAGGTGTCGCGAACTGGTCACCATCGACTTTCCGGACCATCACAGCTATTCGGAACGGGATGTCCGGCTCATCCGCAAGACCTGGAACGACCAGTTTACCAGCAAAAAGCTCATTGTGACTACCGAAAAAGATGCCATGCGTTTAATAAATTCTCCCTATCTTCGCCTGCTGAAAGACTTACCCATGGTCTACCTTCCGGTAGAGGTAAAGTTTCATGGGCAGGATGAAAAAAAGTTTAATCAACAAATCTTAAATTATGTTAGGGAGAATCAACGAAACCGCAAAGTTCATTCAGTCGAAAATTAGCATTCAACCCCGGATCGCCATTATTTTAGGCTCCGGTCTGGGCGACCTGGCCAACGACATTGAAGTATCCGAAAAAATTTTATACAGCGACATTCCCAATTTTCCGGTATCTACCATTAAAGGGCACAAAGGGCAATTAATTTTCGGCCAATTGAGCGGTGTGGATGTGGTGGCCATGCAAGGCCGTTTTCATTACTACGAAGGATATGCTATGAGTGAAGTCACCTTCCCCATCCGTGTTTTCAAACAAATGGGCATTGAATACCTCTTTGTTTCCAATGCCAGTGGTGGAGTCAATCCCGATTTTGAGGTGGGAGACATCATGTTCATTACCGATCACATCAACCTTTTGCCCAACCCGCTGATCGGTCCCAATATTGATGAACTCGGTCCGCGGTTTGTCGACATGAGCGAAGCCTACGACAAAAGGCTGTTGAGCATTGCCACCCGCGTGGCGCGTCAGCATGGCATCCGTTATAAAACGGGAGTATATGCCGGCACCCCCGGGCCTACTTACGAAACCCCTTCCGAATATTATTACATCCGTACCCTTGGTGCTGATGCCGTCGGTATGTCCACTGTTCCGGAAGTCATTGTAGCCCGTCATATGAACATGCCGGTCTTTGCCGTTTCCGTTATTTCCGATTTGGGCGTGAAAGGAAAAATCATTGAAATCTCGCATCAGGAGGTACTGGCTGCCGTAGAACAGGTAACCCCCAAACTGATCACTATTATCAAAGACATGATCAAAAGTTTGTAAACGATAGATTTGGCAGGGAAAAAAATATATTTTGTTTCCGATTTCCATTTGGGAATTCCTGATCACAACAAAAGTCTCGAACGGGAGAAAAAGCTGGTGAGATGGTTGGATAATATCCGTACGGATGCGGAAGAGATTTTTCTGATGGGGGATATTTTCGACTTCTGGTTTGAGTACAAAACGGTGGTGCCCAAAGGTTTTGTACGGCTTATGGGAAAACTGGCAGAAATATCGGATGCGGGGATTCCGGTACATCTTTTTAAAGGCAACCATGATTTGTGGGCTTTTGATTACCTTGAAAAAGAAGTGGGCTTGCATCTTTACAGGTTTCCGGTGGTGCGACAAATTATGGGAAAAACTTTCTTTTTGGCCCATGGTGATGGCCTGGGCCCCGGGGATAAGAGTTACAAGTTTTTGAAATCGGTTTTTGAATTTCCACCCAACCAGTTTTTGTTTCGTTGGTTGCATCCCGATGTGGGTGCCTGGATGGGCAGTTATTTTTCGCGCCGGAGCCGGTTGGCCAAAATGAGCCGTGCCGGTAAAGAAGAAGCACACTTTGATAAAGAAAAAGAGATGCTGTTTCAATACGCACAAAAAAAAGCAGAAGCTCATCCCGAAGTGGATTTTTTTGTCTTCGGACACCGTCACATGCCCATTATTTTGCCGGTAAATGCGAAAACCCACCTGGTCATCCTTGGCGACTGGATCTCCCATTTCTCGTATGGGATTTTTGATGGAAATACTTTTCGGCTTGCGGTGTTTGACGACTGATTACAGGAAAAACCTCTTTTCCTGTAATTTTCCTAAACCGGTTGAACCACTTTGTGGTTATGCTGCGTTTTTTTGAATATTTTTGGACAACAAAATCAAAAACTGAATACCATGGAAATAAATTCACGTTTTATCAAAGCTATTTTGGTTTCCATTGCCGTTGGCATCTGGGTGCTTATTTTTCAGAATGCAGGGATTATTCCACAAATCAAGCCCCAACGTATCGCTGTGGATTCGGCTCTTACCGTGACCGGATCGGTGGATGTGGACAATACGGTTTTTATTAAAGGTTCGGTGGATGCCAATATTGAGAGCATTAACGGATACAGCAAATTTTACAAAGACCCCCGCACCGGCGAATATTATGTTCTGCCGGTAACAGACCCCTATCAGTAAAATGGTATCCCATTACGGAAAACCGGCCTTTTTGCCCCCGGGCAGATGACGGTTCCTTTATTTTTCGTAAAAATGCATCTCCAGGATGTACCGGTATACTTTTTCCGGCATCCAGAAAGCCATGTTCTTTTTCTCGTGCAACCCTTTGCGGATAAAGCTGGCAGAAATTTCCAGTAAAGGGGCATCAAAAAGTTTGATGTGCGGATGGTTTGCGTACTTCCCCAATGCCGTACCCGGGCGGGGATAAACATAAAGTGCGTATTGATCCATGATTTCCCTGTGATTTTTCCATTTATGAAAATGACTGAAAATATCCGTTCCACAAATCATTACAAAGGTATTATCCGGATATTTATCCGATAACCAGGCCAGTGTATCGATGGTGTATGAAGGCCGGGGCATTTTAAATTCAATGTCTGTTACTTTGATTTTCGGATGGTCTTCCACGGCCAAACGTACCAGCGCCAAACGGTGAATGTCGGGTAGCAGCGAAGTCTTGGACTTTAGGGGATTGTGTGGCGAAACGACAAACCAAACCTCATCAAGATCGGTAAATTCGGCCATATAATTGGCCAAAATCAGGTGTCCGGTATGAATGGGGTTAAACGAGCCGAACAACAAACCGATTTTTTTGCTTCTATTCAAAACAATGGTTTTTTAATTTCCTTGTGATACTTCTGCTTTTACCAGCATTTTCCCCTTGCTCAAATTGCGCAAACAACGAATCAGCCCCTCTCCGATGGTGTCGAACCCCACACTCCCCTGGATCTTTGTATGGTACTTGCCCGCGATAAAAAGGTGTTGCATTTCGCGGGAGACCTCCTCAAAAAAGTCATCATCCATTTGTTCACGCCATTCCGGCAGGTTAAAACCGGATATGATTTTATCACGGAAGATCAGGTCCATGGAATCCAATCCCGATATGGGTTTGGTGGAAAGTCCACCGTAAGCCACCAATTCGGCATCGGAGGGCATGGCATTAAAAATCTGTCCGGCCAAAGGCCCTCCCACCGCATCAAAGGCCAAACGGGCATCCAGTTCGTGCGCCCACTGTGTCAGCTTCTGTTCAAACTGCGGATCACTCTCCAGTAAGACATAACGGGCCCCTTCTTTCCGGAGGCGCTCCACTGTCCGTTCTTTCCGGACAATATCAATGACAGCGATGCCCATATCGGTGGCCATTTGGCGCACAAAAGCAGCCACCTGCCCTCCGGCAGCATTTTGTATGATGGCTTTGTTGTCGCGCAACAAGGCTATATCCAGTAAACCACGGGCCGTAAACGGATTGATGGCAAAACAGGCCGCCTGATCCATATCCATTTCGTCATCCAGTACCACCAGTTTTTTCCGGTGAGAAAGCACATATTCGGACCAGCTGCCGCAATCTTCTTCCTGAATAAAAAAACTGACCTTACGGTCGATGAGGTCCTCGGCTCCTTCGCCGGCTTCCACCACAATGCCCGATCCTTCAAAACCGGGAACGGCCGGAAGCGGTTTTACAATATTGTACCCTCCCATAAGAAAAGCAATATCCGACGGGTTGCATGGGGCTCCATGTACTTTAATAAGTACTTGGTCTTTTCCGGGTTCCAGCGGGCCGCACTCTTCTACGCGCAAACTACGTAATGCCCTGATAATATTTTTGTTGTACTCGGGTAAAATAATTTTTTTCATGGAATATTTCTTATCGTTTCACGCTTTTTTCATTTTCCTGTCAACGTTATTTGCCTTCACCCGGCTGGTTTTACCCTTGACACCCGCCATGCTAACAGTGGTTCAGATTCTTACCGCAAGCATCCTATCGGGACGGTTTTTGATTCTTGAAACAACATAATCCCCAACCTTACCCCTTTATCGCTCTTTTTCTCCAAGAAAAGTACGGACCAACTCCAGGGCCTCTTTTTGAGCCCTCTCCAAAATATCGTTTACCAAAACCCTATCAAAATAATTTTCAAAGGTAAGTTCAAAAGCAGCACGGTTGAGTCGTTTGCGTATACTTTTTTCATCTTCCGTGGAGCGGCGGCGCAAACGTTCTTCGAGAATTTGTAACGAGGGAGGTTTCACAAAAATGGCAAGGGCTTCGGGGCCATAAAGTTTTTTTATACTGATCCCTCCTTTCACATCAACATCAAAAACCACGGAATTTCCCTGCCGGCGAATCTTTTCCACTTCGCTGCGCAACGTACCGTAAAACTGGTTCTCATAAACCTCTTCCCATTCCACAAAAGCATTTTCCCTGATTTTTTGCTTAAATTCCTCCACACTCATAAAATAGTAATCCACGCCGTGCTTTTCTCCGGGACGGGGTGGCCGGCTGGTGGCCGAAACCGAAAATTTCAGGTTCGGAAGGTGTGCCATAACATAATGTACCAAGGTGGTTTTCCCCGAACCGGAGGGGGCCGAAAAAATAATCAATTTCCCTCCCTGTCCCTTGTCTTTCTCCGGTATCATCATAAAATATTCAGCATTTGTTCTTTTATTTTTTCCAATTCGTCTTTCATGTGTACCACAATCTTTTGCATGTCGGCATCATTGGCTTTTGACCCGAGCGTATTGATTTCACGGCCAATCTCCTGCAATACGAAAGCCAGTTTCTTGCCTGCCGCTTCTTCGGCTTCCAAAACATCCAAAAAATAGTCGCAATGTTTTTTGAGCCGTACCTTTTCTTCGGTAACATCAAACTTTTCAAGGTAATAAATCAGCTCTTGCTCCAGCCTGTTTTTGTCATACTGTACCTCCGAGAGGTGCTCTTGCAAGCTTTTGACAATGCGTTCCCTCACCCGCTCCACACGGGCTTTTTCATAGTCCTCCACCTGGCTAAGCAGTTCCAGGATACGGCGGATACGGATTCTGAAATCTTTTTCCAACACCTCTCCTTCGTGTTCACGGAAGCGGTTTATGTCGGCAACGGCTTCTTTCACCGCTTTTAACAACACTTCCCAACGTTCTGTTTCCAGTTCCTTTTCCTCGGTAATAAACACATCGGGCAACCGTACGATCAGCGAAAGATAATCGGCAGGTTCTTTCATGCCACGCTCGCGGGCAAACGATTGGAGTTGCCGGTAATAATGGGCCGCCAGCCCTTTGTTAAAAACAGGTCCTTCTTCTTCGTCACGGGCATCCCATGAAACGGAAAAATCAATTTTTCCCCGCTGCAGTCCCTCCCGCAACAATTTTCGGAGTTCCAGTTCTTTTTCGCGCAACAAAGCCGGAATCCGCATGTTGACATCCAATTGCTTGCTGTTGAGCGAACGGATTTCCACCACGATTTTTTGTTGCTGAAAATGTGCTACCGA
>CAYYRE010000139.1:0-8291 GCA_964473895.1 uncultured Lentimicrobiaceae bacterium
TCCTATGATTTGTTGCATCTCTTTGAGGGTAATGGGGTATTGGATGGCCATATCTTCCAGCGAAGGATCCTGAAAAATAACAAATGGCGGGAGGTTTTCCCGTTGCGAAATCTCTTTCCGCAGGTCTTTCAACATGGCAAACAAAACGGGGTCTGACCCGCTCAATTTTTGGCCTTTTCCGGGGACAATAACATCATCCCCCTCCGCTTTCTCGTAATTATGGTCTTTTGCAATCATAATACTGTAAGGATGTTTTATAAACGCTTCTCCTGATTTCGTCAACTTTAAAATACCGTAATTTTCAATTTCCTTTTCCAGCAACCGTTGGATAAGGGCCTGTCGAATGACCATAACCCAATACCGGCTGTCTTTCGCTTTTCCGCGGCCAAAATTAGAATATTTATCCAGTTTAATCGCTTTGATATCGCCGGTTTTTTTTCCGGCAATCACATCGGCAATCATTTTTACTTTATACTGCTGTTTCAGGTCTCTCACCGTTTCCAGCACTATCCTGACATCCTCTTTGCCTTCAAATTTTTCTTTGGGGTGCAAACAGTTGTCGCATGCTCCGCAATTGTCTTTGGTATATTCTTCGCCAAAGTAATGCAATAATAATTTATGCCGGCAAACCGATGATTCGGCGTAAGCCACCGTTTCGAACAGCAGCTCTTTGGCAATTTCCTGCTCGGCTACCGGTTTGTCTTTCATAAACTTTTCCAGTTTCTGGATATCATCGTAGCTGTAAAAAGTGATACAGTTCCCTTCGCCCCCATCCCTGCCGGCACGACCGGTTTCCTGATAATAACCTTCAATGCTTTTCGGGATGTCGTGATGGATGACAAAACGGATGTCGGGCTTGTCAATCCCCATTCCGAAAGCAATGGTCGCCACAATCACATCCACTTCTTCCATCAAAAACTTATCCTGGTTATTCCGCCGTGTGGCAGCATCCAGCCCGGCATGATAAGGCACCGCTTTGATACCGTTTACCACAAGGCTTTCGGCTATTTCCACCACTTTTTTACGGCTCAGGCAGTACACAATGCCCGACTTTCCCGGTTGGGTTTTGATGTACTTAATAATATCTTTGATGACATCTTTTGTTTTGGGCCTCACTTCATAATATAGGTTCGGCCGGTCAAAAGAGGATTTGAAGACTTTGGCCTCCGGAATGTTCAATGTTTTTAAAATGTCTTCCTGTACTTTCAGGGTGGCAGTGGCCGTAAGGGCAATGATGGGGACGTCCTGCCCGATGGCCTGAATAATGGGACGCAGTTTGCGGTACTCAGGACGAAAGTCATGACCCCATTCCGAAATACAATGGGCTTCGTCAATGGCGTAAAACGAGATGTTGATTTGTTTTAAAAATTCGATATTGTCTTCTTTGGTCAACGACTCGGGTGCCATATAGAGCAGTTTGGTTTTCCCCGAAAGCAAGTCAGAGCGTACCAAATTCATTTCGCTCTTCGAGAGCGAGGAGTTCATGACGTGTGCAATACCGTTTTCCGACCCGAAATTCCGTACCATGTCCACCTGGTTTTTCATCAGGGCAATCAGGGGAGAAACCACAATAGCCGTTCCCGGTTTTACCAAAGCGGGGAGCTGATAGCACAACGACTTGCCGCCTCCGGTAGGCATCACCACAAACCCATCGTTCCCTTCCATCAGGTTGTTTATGATTGCTTCCTGGTTTCCCTTAAACTTTGAAAAACCGAAAAAGCTTTTGAGTAAAGGCCTCAGACCGTATATGTCTTTATTTGCAGTTTCCATTTTTCCGGCAATATAAATTTAAATCGTATTTTTGGACGTTGATAAAATGATAAAATACAAGCATGAATTGGTACGTTCAATTTTGTATTGTACTATCACAAATATAATATTTTTATTTTACAAATACGTAAAAAAAAATTTAAACGTTGAATATTCCGGAAAAAATTCGATCCATTGCCCTTGAAACCATTGCCACAGAAAGCAAAGCGGTAGAGAATTTAAAAAAATCTGTGAACCAGGACTTTATCGATGCGGTGGAATTAATATACCACGCCAAGGGACGTGTGGTGGTAACCGGTATCGGAAAAAGTGCCCACATCGCTTCAAAAATTGTGGCCACACTGAATTCCACCGGCACACCGGCCATATTTATGCACGCTGCCGATGCCATCCACGGCGATTTGGGGATTGTAAGAAAAGAAGATGTGGTCATTGCCCTTTCGAAAAGCGGCGAAACACCGGAAATCAAAGTGCTGGTCCCTTTGATTAAAGCCGGCGGAAACCCATTGATTGCCATTGTGGGTAACCCCGGGTCATATCTGGCCAAACAGGCCGATAGCGTGCTGGATGTTGCGGTGGAAAAGGAAGCATGTCCCAACAACCTGGCACCCACTTCCAGCACAACCGCCCAGTTGGTGATGGGTGATGCCCTGGCCATAAGCCTGCTGGAGTTAAGGGGCTTTACTGCCGGCGATTTTGCACGAATTCATCCGGGCGGTGCCTTGGGAAAACGCCTGTACCTCCGGGTGGCCGACTTGTTTGTACAAAACCAGGTACCCCGGGTCGAGGTGGGTGAACCGATGGAAAAGGTGATCCTCGAAATTTCATCCAAAAGGCTCGGGGCAACGGCGGTGCTCCAAAACGGTAAACTCATGGGCGTCATTACGGATGGTGATCTGCGGCGCATGCTGGAAAAACATACGGACTTTCGTACCCTGACGGCCGCCGACATCATGACCCGGCACCCCAAAACCATCCAAAAAGAACAACTTGCCGTGGATGCGCTTTCGCTGATGAAAGAAAACAACATTACCCAGTTGCCCGTACTGGATGGGGAACGTTACGTAGGGGTGGTGCATTTACACGATATTTTAAAAGAAGGGATCCTGTGATGAAAGCTGTAAAACCCGAAGCTTTTGATGCTTACCGGCAGGCTATGAATGAAAAAATACTTTCGGCACCTAATAACAAGGTGATCAAGCGGATTTTCAATGTGGATACCAATGCCTACCGGGCAGGTGCTCTTGACGAAAAAACAAAAGAAATGCTCGGCCTCGTGGCTTCGATGGTACTCAAATGCGATGACTGTATTTATTATCATTTGGAACGTTGTTTCGATCTACAAGTCACTACCGAAGAGCTCATGGAGATTTTCGGCATTGCCAACCTTGTAGGCGGAACCATTGTCATTCCGCATACCCGCAGGGCTTTGGAGTTCTGGACATTTTTGCAGGAAAAACGGGAAAACAAAAATCCTTCGTGAAACGAACAAGAATTTTTATCATCATAAAATGCAAATAGATAGGATTAAAATTAAAAAGATTCACGTGAGAGCGAAGCGGTTCCATGTGTACAGAAATTTTGGAATGGCTTTGCCTTTAACAAATAAAGTTGTTTAAAGTTTACCTAAAAATATTATTTTTAATGTATTATCAATCAGCAAATAAATACCTAATATTCCCCTTTTGGAAGGGGTGTAGGGGTAGGTGTATAAAAAAGATATTTATTTGCTGATTGATCAAGTTATTAGCAAAATTTCGTTTTGTAAACTTTAAACAACTTCAATTACAAAATCTGAAACAGATGAAACTGTGGACAAAAAATCTGGTGAAAAAATACCGGCAACGCACCGTGGTAAAGAAAGTGTCCATTGAAGTAAACCAGGGGGAAATCATCGGTTTGCTGGGACCCAACGGGGCCGGAAAAACCACCACTTTTTACATGATGACCGGTTTAATCAAACCTTACGAAGGACAAGTTTTCCTGGATGATATGGAAATTACCGGATTGCCTATGTACAAAAGAGCCAAACTCGGTATCGGATACCTGGCGCAGGAAGCCTCCGTCTTTCGTCAAATGAGTGTGGAAAATAATATCCGGGCTGTGATGGAATTTACCACCCTTTCCAAAGCCGAACAAAGAGCCCGGTTAGAGTCGTTGCTCGATGAATTCGGACTGCAAAATATCCGTAAAAGCTTGGGAATACAACTTTCGGGTGGCGAACGCCGCCGCGTGGAAATTGCCCGGTCGCTCGCAGTAAGCCCTAAATTTATCCTGCTGGATGAACCTTTTGCCGGAGTGGATCCCATTGCCGTGGAAGACATCCAAAACATTGTGGCCAAGCTGAAAACAAAAAATATCGGTATCCTGATTACCGACCACAATGTGCACGAAACCCTTTCCATTACCGACCGTTCCTATCTGCTTTTTGAAGGTGCTGTTTTAAAATACGGTACTTCCGAAGAACTGGCCGACGACGAACAGGTACGGCGCGTTTACCTCGGCCGCAATTTTGAATTGCGTAAAAAAGATTTTTCAAACGGAAACTCCTGATGGCTTTACTGAATATCGGTAAGATAAATGATGAGCGAAAGGAACAAATAGAGTAGAATAATAAACGGAATGGCCACTACCTGAAGAACCATCAGCAACAAAATGGAAACGGACAGAAACACATATTTTATGATGTTCTCACGCCAACCGTACGTTTTGAATTTAAGCGAAAACATGGGAAAAGAACTGACCAGCAACAGCGAACCGAATACCGCCACGGTTAGCAGGAAATAAGAATTGGTAAAAACCATGTACCAAAAATCCTGGGCAGCATACAAATGTTGCCGTATGAGCGGTAACGAAGCAATCAATATCGCCAGGGCAGGTGTCGGTAAACCTTTAAAAGAGGTTGTCTGGGTTTCATCAATATTGAATTTGGCCAGCCGCAAAGCAGACATCCAGGGTACCATAATGGCGAGATAGGGCAAAAAATCAATACCTTCAGCCACCGGATTTCCATGACTCATACCAATCATCCGGAAAATAATAAATCCGGGGGCCACACCGAAAGTAACCATGTCGGAAAGAGAATCCAACTGCAGGCCAATGTCGGATTTGACCCGGAGTAACCGGGCGGTAAATCCGTCAAAAAAATCGAAAACAGCCCCCATGAAGATGAATATCCCCGCAAGGGCCAAATCCGCCGGAGTTCCTTTTACTCCGAAATATACCGAAACAATGCCCGATGTCAGGTTCAGCAAGGTGATACTGTTGGGGATGTGTTTTTTGATAGCCATAGTTTTTTTTCCAAAAATACATCAAAATAATTTTCATACTCTGAAATTCTTTTTCCGGCACCCACCCCAAGCCTTTTCTGGTTTCGTAAGGAAACAGAGTGACTGTTAAACAGTTAACTGTAATCATTCTAAATTTTTTATTAGCTTTGTGGCCGGTATTAATTTAAACTGAATAAAAATTATGGCAAAAGTACTCGTTCTCGGAGCCGGTATTTCCGGACATACGGCTTCCACATGGCTCAAAAAGAAACTGGGAAAAAAACATGAGGTGGTGGTGGTGGCTCCTACCATGCATTATCACTGGATCCCTTCGAATATCTGGATTGGCGTGGGACGCATGACTCCCGATCAGGTAAAGTTCAGGCTGGAAAACCGCTATAAAAAAGCAAACATCGATTTTAAACAAGCCAAAGCGGTTTCCATTCATCCCGAGGGTGATGCACAGTCCGATAAAGGATATGTAACCATTGAGTACACCGGTCAGGGCCGGGAAGGAGAAACCGAAAAGGTGGATTATGATTTTCTGATCAATGCCACCGGACCGAAATTAAAGTTTGAAGCCACTGAAGGACTGGGGCCGGGTAAAAATACGGTTTCGGTTTGTTCGTTCAGCCATGCTGCCGAAGCGTGGGAAAAACTGAAAGAGTCGCTCGAACGGATGGAAAAAGGAGAAAAACAAAAATTTCTTATCGGAACCGGTCATCCGGGAGCCACCTGCCAGGGCGCAGCTTTCGAGTATATCTTAAACGTTCATTACGAGATTGCCAAACGTAAATTGGAACATTTGGCCGAAATCAAATGGATTACCAACGAATATGAAGTGGGGGATTTCGGCATGGGCGGTGCTTATATTAAAAGGGGCGGATACATTACTTCTACCAAAACGTTTGCCGAGTCGTTCCTGAAAGAGCGGAACATTACCTGGATCAAGCGGGCCGGCGTAAAAAAAGTGGAACCCGGAAAACTTTATTATGAATTACTGGATGGTTCTGAACACGAAGAGACATTTGATTTTTCCATGCTTATTCCGGCTTTTAGTGGACCCGGTCTGAAAGCTTTCAATAAAAAGGGGGAAGACATTACCGATGTCTTATTTGCCCCCAACGGTTTTATGAAAGTGGATGCCGATTACACAAAAAAACCTTTTGAAGAGTGGAAAGCATCCGATTGGCCATCCACTTATCAAAACCCCGATTACAAGAATATTTTTGCAGCCGGTATCGCTTTTGCTCCGCCGCACCCCATTTCGAAACCCATGTTCAGTCCTAACGGGACCGGTATTTTCCCTGCTCCGCCGCGAACAGGAATGCCATCAGGTGTTATCGGGAAGGTTATTGCCGACAACATCATCGACTGGATCAAAAAAGGAGATGATTCGCTGAAACACAAGGCCTCCATGGCACGCATGGGGGCAGCCTGTATTGTTTCTGCCGGTTTTGGCCATTTCAAAGGGGCCGCTGCCACTATGACTGTTTATCCCATTGTGCAGGACTGGGAAAAATATCCCACTTACGGCCGCGATCTGCGCTATACCGTCGGCGAGGCAGGACTGGCCGGACATTGGCTGAAATGGTTTATGCATTACATGTTTCTGCACAAAGCCAAAGGCTATCCGTTCTGGTATCTGTTGCCCGAATAATCATTTTGTCAAAACATAAAAAATAGAATAACCATGAAAGAACAAGAATTAAGGACTGTTGCTTATTCCGAAGAATCGTATCCGCCCATGCCCACCAAAGCCACTTTGTTTTGGCGCCGGTTTTGGCCCTGGCAGGTATGGCGCTGGATTGTGCTGAATATTAAAATATTACGCATTGTGGTAGGGGGTCACTCTTAAACTTTGCCATTTAATACGGTTTGTTTATCTGCTTTGAGGCGGCAAAAGTTTCTTACTTTTGCCGCCTCAAAATCTTTTACATGGATCCTTCCGGAATTAAAATAGAGGACTACGACTATCTTTTGCCCGATGAGCGGATTGCCAAATATCCGTTGCCACAACGTGACCGTTCCAAACTGCTGGTACTGAAAAACGGAAAGATTTCGGAAAACGTTTTTTCCGCCTTGCCGGAGCTGCTTCCGCAAAATACTCTGCTGCTTTTTAATGAAACTCGGGTGATTCAGGCCCGGTTGCTGTTCCGGAAACCGACAGGAGCACAAATAGAAATTTTTTGCCTGGAACCGGTGGAACCGGTCAGCGATTTTCAACGGGCCTTTCAGCAAAAGCCGCCGGTGGTGTGGAAATGTTTGGTGGGGAATGCCCGCCGTTGGAAATCCGGACGTCTGGAAACACAACTGACGGTGGGCCATCGCACCATCCGTCTTTTTGCCGAAAGGCGTTCGGCCTTGCAGGATGCTTTTCTGATTGCTTTTTCCTGGGCTCCCGAAGACATCTCTTTTGCCGATATCCTCGAAGCTTCCGGAAAAACCCCGCTGCCGCCTTATCTTCACCGCGAAGCCGAAGAAACCGACAAAACCAGATACCAAACCGTTTATGCCCGGTTGGACGGTTCGGTTGCAGCCCCGACGGCCGGTTTGCATTTTACGGATAGGGTTTTGCAACGTCTTGAAGAACGTGGAATCGCCACCGAAAAACTGATCCTGCATGTGGGAGCCGGAACTTTTAAGCCGGTTTCTGCCGAAACCATTGGTGCGCACCAAATGCATACAGAGCAAATACGGGTTTCGTTACAAACCCTTCAGCACCTTTTTGAGGCTGCAGACAAACAAATCATTCCTGTGGGGACCACTTCCATGCGCTCGCTCGAAAGTTTGTTTTGGATGGCTTTGCGGTTGTACCATAACCTTGAAGCCCCTTTTAGTGTCCAACAATGGGATCCTTACCGTCTTCCCCTCCCCGGAAATTTTTCGGCACAATATGCATTGAAACTGCTGATAACCCATCTCAAAAAAGAGCACGAACCCGTTTTAAAAGGAGAAACCCGGCTTATGATTGCTCCGGGTTACCGGTTTCGTTTTGCCAAAGGGTTGATCACCAATTTTCATCAGCCCAAAAGCACTTTGCTGCTATTGGTTTCGGCCCTCATAGGCGATCAATGGCGCGAGGTGTACGATTATGCCCTGCAACACGGCTTCCGCTTTTTGAGCTATGGCGACAGCTGCCTCTTTTTGCCGTGAAGGATGAAATAACCCCAGAAATTTGTTCATTTGTGCCTTTGCGGCAGCATCCATCCATTTTACCGGCCCCAAAGTCCCACTTTCGTAGCAAAGCAT
>CAYYRE010000140.1:0-8283 GCA_964473895.1 uncultured Lentimicrobiaceae bacterium
AGTCAAATGGAATGATGGTGACACTTTCCAAAGAAAACTTGAAAAAATCATTACGCAGAAATGGTTGGCTATGTTCCCTATGGGTGAAGAAGCATGGGCTGAATTCAGACGGACGGGATATCCCAAACTGTTCCCCAATATTATTAATAATAGCGGCGGAACAATCAAAGGCTTTATCAAACGGATTAATTTTGTTGAAAGCGAATACCAAACCAATCCTGAAGGTGTTAAGAAGGCTGTTACAAATTGCTTGAAAGGCCCCGATACGGGTGGTACACCTTTATGGTGGGATGTAAGCAATAAATAATTATAAAGACACCGGAAACTGGTATGTCCCTGCCGGTTTTCGGTGTATTTATAGCACGTTTTCAGGGCGGCCGGTAATCTATTTATACGATGCTCATAAACGGTAATTTTAATTAGGTTACTTTATTTTATCCGGCTGCCCTGTTTTTTTATTAATAGAAAGAATGAAAAAATGAATATGGAAAATTTTTCGCCCGTTGAGGCCTATTTTATTCAGAAACAGGGAATTGAAAAACAAAATACCCGTATCCCTTATGTACTGGTGGATAACTTCCCCCAGCTGGGTTTAATTACCGCTTTACGGTTTCTGGAATGGGCACACCAAAATCCCGACGGGGTCATTAGCTTGCCCACAGGGAAAACACCCGAATATTTTATCCGGTGGACACAGTATTTGCTGAAAAACTGGAACAACAAAAAAACAAAAAAAATCCTCGAAGATTACCATCTGGAGTTCTCTTCAAAACCGGACCTCTCGGGACTGCATTTTGTTCAGATCGATGAATTTTATCCCATCGACCCCAAACAAAAAAACAGTTTTTACAATTACGTCAAAGAATTTTATATCAAAGGTTTCGGGCTCGACCCTAAAAAAGCCATGCTCATCAATGCCGATGAGATTCCGTTGGCCGGACACAAAAGCTATAAAGAAGTTTTTCCCGACCTAAAAGTAGATCTGAGCTTGCGTTACCGTGCAGCCAAAACCAACCAGGAACGCTGTCAAAAAGAATCCATCTTTTTGATTGATGATTGGTGTGCACGCTACGAACAAAAAATTCAGGAAAAAGGCGGCATCGGATTTTTCCTTGGCGGGATCGGTCCCGACGGGCATATCGCCTTTAACATAAAAGGTTCCGATCACTTTTCCACCACCCGGCTCATGGAAACCAACTTCGAGACACAAGCTGTTGCTGCAGGTGATTTGGGAGGAATTGATGTTTCCAAAAATCGTTTGGTCATCACCATTGGCCTACACACCATTACCTTTAATCCCGAAGCGGTAGCCATAATATTTGCCGCCGGCGAAGCCAAAGCCGGGGTGGTGAAAAATGCCCTCGAAAGCAAACCCTCCAACCAATATCCCGCCACGGTATTGCAAAAACTGAAAAACGCACGTTTTTATTTGACAAAAGGGGCTGCCGTCAAGCTCAAAGACAGTGTGGAAACCTATTACAGCGGGGAGTGGAACAAAGAAAAAACCGAAAGGGCTGTCCTTGATTTACTACAGAAAATCAATAAATATGGCCACCGGGTCACTTTAGAAGATTTGAAAAACGACCCTTATTGCCGGCGTATTCCCGATTTGGACGAAAAAACGGTTTCGCGTGTCATGGGCAGCATCAAGAGCAAACTCACCAAAGGAATGCGCCCCGAAGAAGACCAACGCTACTACCACACCGGACCGCATCACGATGACATTATGCTGGGTTTCCTGCCGCACATTGCCCACCAACTGCGCCAACCCACCAACACCTTTGATTTCAGTGTTATGACGTCCGGATTTACCGCCGTTACCAACAAATTTATTATCGGTGCTTTGCAGGATATTCTCATGTTTTTGTACCGTGATGAAATCCAAATGATCCATTATCCGGACTTTTATCAAACCGGGTATAAACACAAATGGGACAAGGATGTGTATCACTATCTCGGAAAAGTGGCCTCCGGAGAGCCCATTGAAAGACGCAGGGGGCTCAGTCACCGTTTGGTAAGGGCCATCGTAGACATCTATTCCGTTAAAAATACCGATGAGCTCAAAGCCCGGGTTAAAGAAATCATCAGAATCCTCGAAAATTCATATGACGGCCAGAAAAACCCGCCGGACATTCAACGGCTCAAGGGAATGCTGCGCGAATTTGAAGAAGAATTGGTTTGGGCCCATTTTGGTGTTCGTGTAGAAAATGTGCACCATTTACGACTCGGTTTTTACACGGGCGACATCTTCACTGAGCAACCCGAACGTTCGCGGGATGTTATGCCGATTTTGGAGCAGTTGCGGGCCATAAAACCTACGGTCATCAGCCTTGCGCTTGACCCGGAAGGCAGTGGACCGGACACCCATTACAAAGTACTCCAAGCCATTGCCGAAGCCGTCAGAATGTGGGGTAAAGAAGAAGACCTGAGCAAGTTACGCATTATCGGATACCGTAACGTTTGGTACCGGTTCCATCCGGCCGAAGCCGATATCATTGTCCCGGTTTCGTTGAACTCGCTGGCTATTTTAGATGAAACGTTTACCGATTGCTACCTGAGCCAGGTGGAAGCCTCTTTTCCCAGTTACCTCCTTGATGGGAAATTCAGTACTTTAGCCCAGCAAATATGGATCGAGCAAATGAAACACATTCAACTGCTTTTGGGGAAAAATTTCTTTTATGAGAATCCCTCACCCCGTGTACGTGCAGCACATGGCCTGATTTTCCTCAAAGAAATGGATGTGGAAACCTTCCTGAAACAGGCACGGGAACTGGAAAAATCAATGGAAGGCTTTTAATGCAGGCCCCATGAAAGCACAAAGTATTAAATTTTGATCAGAACTTTTATGAAAAAGGGTTTTTCTACAAAAAATCGGCCGCTCATCGGGATAGACATCGGAGGGACAAAGATCAGTGCCGGATGGGTGGAAAATTGCAAACTTATCAAAAGTTACACCCTGCCAACCCCCCAGGGAGGAAAACAACAAATCCTAAAAGCCATCTCGGATGCCATCGAGGCCCTTAAAACACAAGATTTTGCAGGTATCGGCATTGGGATTCCCGGATTGGTGGACACCCGAAACGGGATAGCATACGACATACAAAACATCCCGGGAATGTCGGGCATGGCATTGAAAAAGGAACTACAGGCAATCTATCATTGCCCCGTGGAAATCAACAACGATGCCAACTGTTTTGTCCTCGGTGTAAAAAACCACGAAACAGGACGACCTTTTCAGCACCTTGTAGGGCTGACCCTCGGCACCGGTTTGGGCGGCGGACTCATTTTGAATGGAAAACTTTATGAAGGAACAGGTACCGGTGCCGGTGAGCTTGGCTTTTTGCCTTACAAAGACGGTATCCTCGAGCACTATTGTAGCGGGCAGTTTTTTCACCGGCAGTACGGCATTTCCGGAAAAGAAGCCCTGCAACGTGCGCTGAAAGGAGACCCAAAAGCGTTGGAAATGTATGCCCAATTCGGGAAACACCTCGGAGAAGCCATTAAAATGGTGGCCCATTTTCTGGCACCGGAAGCGGTTGTGCTTGGCGGCTCCATCAGTACCAATTTTTGGTTGTTTGAAAAAACCATGTGGGAAAGTATCAGGAGTTTTCCCTATGCCCATGTGGTGGACCACCTTCAGGTTATGCCCGCTGTTTCACCGGATATCGCCATGGTAGGGGCAGCTTCCCTGCTATCGGAAACAACTCAGAATATCAAGCTTCATCTTACAGAAAACGAATAATTTTAAAAAATGGAAACAAAAAAGAAATACACCCTGGATCCCATCATCATTATCGGATTGCTGTTTTTTATTTTCGGATTTGTAACGTGGCTCAATGCCACACTGATCCCTTACCTGAAAACAGCCTGCGAGCTGACCTCTTTCGAGAGTTACCTCGTCACTTTTGCTTTTTACATTTCCTATTTTGTTATGGCCATACCCTCCTCGGCCGTTCTCGAAAAAACAGGATACAAAAAAGGGATGGCCCTGGGATTGATCATTATGGCCCTCGGAGCTTTGATCTTCGTTCCGGCCGCATATACCCGGACATACACCTGGTTTTTGGCCGGATTGTTTATTCAGGGAACCGGACTGGCCATTTTGCAAACAGCAGCCAATCCGTATGTTACCATCCTCGGCCCCATTGAGAGTGCGGCCAAACGTATCAGCATCATGGGCATTGCCAACAAATTTGCCGGTATTCTCAGCCCGGCCATTCTGGGAGCCATCATCCTTACGGGAATAAAAAATGTTCAAAAAAGTCTGGTAGGACTGGATGCGACAGCCAAAGCAGCTGCCCTGGACAAACTGGCCGAAAAAGTTGTTTTGCCTTACGTGATTATTGCTGTTGTTCTGGTGATTATGGGCGCCCTGATCCTGCTTTCCACATTACCCGAAATAGAAGCCGAGGAAGAACCGGTTTCGGACGAAGAACACAAAAGAAAAAGCCTTTTTCAATTTCCTTATTTCTGGTTCGGTGTAATAGCATTATTCTTTTATGTAGGCGCCGAGGTAGTTTCGGTAGATACGATGATCAATTACGGCCTTTCTTTGGGATTTGACATAAAAGTAGCCAAGTTTTTCTCTTCGTTTACACTGGTGGCCATGCTCATAGGGTATCTTGTGGGCATCATCAGCATTCCAAAATATATTTCACAGCAAAAGGCGCTACAATACTTTGCCATTCTTGGTATATTTTTTACCATCGTGGCCGTTTTTACCAAAGGATACGTTTCCATCGTCTCCATTGCCGCGCTGGGTTTTGCCAACTCCATCATGTGGCCTGCCATATGGCCGTTGGCTATTGACGGTCTGGGTAAATTTACCAAACGGGCTTCTGCCATTTTGGTTATGGCCATTGCCGGAGGAGCGCTTATCCCCCTGCTTTACGGCTACCTTTCAGGATTAAAAGCAGTGGGAACCACCCATGCCTACGCCATTCTGGTTGTTTGTTACCTGGTGATTTTCTATTTTGCCACTTCGCTGTATAAAATCGGAAAAAGGAACGCAGCTTAAAGAAATGACATATGGGAAGTTTAAATTACTATGAAATTTAACACTCTCCGGTTTTTTTGTTAATTCCTTTTTATCCGTTGGTAATGTAACCGGGTTGGTTTATTTTTATTTCCGCAAATATATCATTAAACAACAGGCTATGAAAAAATCAATACCCTTACAGATTTTTGTGCTCCTCTTTATGCTCAGCAGCTTTCCTCTTTGGGCACAAGTACCCCTTTCGGGGATGGGAGAACACATGTACGAAGAAATGCTTTACGGAAGAGGTAAAAAATTACCGAGCCGTTTTGATGTCAGTGGGAAAGGAATTATTCCGTTACACCGGCTCAAAGAAGGCAAAGGACTGACCAAAATCGTTTTTGGGTTTATGCCCGATTGGGAATACACCAGCGATGCCAATGCGGATATGCATTACGAATTGTTAACCCATGTGGCAGCTTTTGCATTTGTTACCAACTCGAGCGGAGCCATCACCAACCCTTCGGCATGGCCCTGGACCGACGTCATCAACGCAGCCCATGCCAAAGGCACCAAAGTGATTATGGCCGTTACCAATTTCGGTGGCAGCGAACAAGCTTCGACGGTAGCCCATAACCTGGTAACCGACAACGGCGCCAAAAACAATCTGTTCAACAACATAAAAAACATCATTACCACCTACAAATTGGATGGAGTAAACATAGACTTTGAAGCCATGAACAGCGCCGACCGTGGCACGCTGCTCAACCAGTTTATGAGCGACCTGACCAATTACATCCACACCAACCTGCCGGGCAAAGAAGTTTCGTTTGACGGACCGGCAGTTAACTGGGGAGGCTGGGATATGAACGGACTGGCCCAAAGCTTGGATTATATCTTCATTATGGGATACGATTATTACGGAAAATGGAGTAAAAATTCCGGCCCGGTGGCTCCGTTGACCAATACCAACGGAGGACATTGTGTGGAATACGATTTAACCCACACCTATGCAGGGCCATTGAGAAATTATCCGCAAAAACTCATCCTCGGCGTACCTTATTACGGCAAACATTGGGAAACCGCCACCGGAGAGGCCTATGCCAGCGTAACCGATTATGTCAGCACACCCCGCTACCGCGATGCCGCCACACAAGCCCCCAACCACGGCGGTTTTCTGTGGGACAATGTTTCCAGTACTTCATGGTACAAATGGCTCACCTCCGGAACATGGAACCAGGTTTGGATAGATAATGCCAAAAGCCTTGGAAAGAAATACGATTATGCCTTAAGTCAAAACCTTGGCGGAGTGGGTATGTGGGCGCTCAATTACGATGGAACCCGCCAGGAACTTTGGGAACTGATACGTTCTAAATTCGGAAGCGATGTAACCCCTTCACCCAGCGCACCCCGTTCGCCGGCAGCCCTCATCAAAAACGAAACAACCGTTACTTTACGGTTCAGGCCCGGAAACTATGCCGAGAAATATTACATTTATCTGAGTACGGATAATAAAAACTACAGTAAAGTAGCGGAAACTACCGATACCATTACGGACATTACCGGATTAACCACTGATTCGGTTTATTACTTTAAAATTTCATCTGTAAACACCTCTGGCGAATCATCCAAGACAAAAGTCCTTGCCGCTGTTCCCGGTAAAAATCCGCGGAAATTCCTCATTGTCGATGGTGTGGAAAGACGAAGTTTTGATGCCATAACCCAATACAAAACACCCATGACAAAATTGGGCTATACCTTCTCTTCGGCTTCCAACGAAGCAGTGGAAGAAGGCGTTGTCGATATGAAAAACTTTAAATTCATTATCTGGATGCTTCTGGACGAAAGCACCGCCGATGATACATTCAACAAAACCGAACAAGCCAAGGTAAAGGATTTCATTAACAATGACCAAGGGGTATTCATTGTTTCCGGTTCGGAAGTGGGTTGGGACCTCGTACACAAAGGCGATGCCGCCGACAAAGCTTTTTATGAAAAATATTTTAAGGCCAAATATATTTCCGATGCTCCTTCACCTTATTATTATACCGTCAAAGACAACAATCAGTACACCTACCATATCGATGACGGCACGCATGGCGTACAAAAGATCAAATATCCCGATGTTATCCAGCCGCTGAACGGCTCCAAAGAAACTTTTACCTATCCGGACGTTGCCACCAGCACGGGGGTGGCGGGAGTTAGTTACCAAACAGCCCATGGTGGAATGGAATATCTTGCTTTCCCCATTGAAGCCATATACCGGGCTTCGGAACGCGAAAAGTTGTTGACGTATATCCTTGCCAAATACAGTGACCTGCTGCCCGTGAAAGAAAATCCCGTACAGACAGAGGTTACGGTTTATCCCAATCCCACAACGGGAAAAATCAGATTTTCATATCCTGCACAGCTTAAAATCAGGGAAGCAGAAGTTTTTGATCTTTTCGGAAGAAAACAAAATGTAACGCTTACACAAAACGGCATCGACCTGCGTGCCCTGCCGGAAGGGATTTATATTTTAAGGATTACCGACCAAAAAGGAAACAGGGGAAGTTTCAAAATCATCAAGCAGTAGCTACTGCCCCGTATCCATAAAGAAAAAGGCCTGTTTTCTCCGTTGGAGAGACAGGCCTTTTTCATTGTATTTGTATTTTTCCACCATCGAAACGCCCTTGGAATGGCTTTTGGTCATTACGATAACCGCCGGTTTCAAATACCAAGGGTTTTCAGCAAATCGTCCATAGTAAAAACGCCCTTTTTATCTTTTACAAATTCGGCAGCGAGCACAGCGCCAAGGGCAAAACCTTTACGGCTTTTGGCTTCATGTTTCAGTGTCAGACGATCCGCATCGGCATCATAAATGATTTCGTGGGTACCGGGCACTTCCCCCTGCCGGAAAGAAAGAACAGGCAAAATATCCGGATCATTTACCGGCCGATTTTCCCAGGCTTTCAGGTTCGGGTATTGTGCCAAAATATCTTGTGCCAGGCGTATGGCTGTTCCGCTCGGGGCATCCAATTTATGGATATGGTGGGTTTCATTGATGGAAACACGATAACCTTCAACTTTTGACATGACGGCAGCCAACATTTTATTGACATAAAACAAAATATTTACTCCCAAGCTGAAATTGGGAGCATAAAACAGGGTACCATCCTTTTCGGTACAGGCCTTTGTCACTTCGGGCAACCTGTCGTACCATCCCGTAGTTCCCGAAACAACAGGCCATCCGCGCCGAAAACAACGCATAATGTTGTTTACCGCTTCTTCCGGAAGGGAGAAATCAATGACCACACCATCAGACGGCA
>CAYYRE010000141.1:0-8192 GCA_964473895.1 uncultured Lentimicrobiaceae bacterium
AAACCCACCCCTACCCCCTCCAAGGAGGGGAATTTGATAATGTGTTAAAATACAATATGATACAAAATTACAAACAGATGAAAGCATACCGGCGTAAACCTTCCGGTGTCGAACAAAGCTTGCGGGCAGGAGACCCGGAAGGTTGAACCCAAAAAGGCAATATCGTATATAAGACATTGCCTTTTCATAGTATCAGTTGACCTTAAAAATCATCAAAAAACATAACTTCCGCGTTATTCATACTTCAAGGCCTCCACAGGCTGCCTGCGTACCCTGAAAAGGGCCTGCAAAAGTACCGTTACCAGAGCAATGAGTAATACGAGGGCAATACCCCCGGCAAAAAAGCAGAAACGGAGCGAAATATGGTAAGCAAAGCTGTTGAGCCATTTCTGCATAAAATACCACACCACCGGAGAAACGATCAACCCGGCAATGAATACCAACAGCAAATATTCTTTTATCAACATAAAAACAATCTGTTTTTCCGAACCTCCCAATACTTTCCGGATACTGATCTCTTTTGAACGTTGTTCGATAAGAAAAGAAGAGAGACCCGAAAGGCCCAATACGGAAATAAAAATGACAAAAAGCGAGAAATAAAAAAACAGGGAAAACAGTTTTTGATCGCTGGAATAGAGGGTGTTGAGTTTACGATCCAGAAAAGTATAGTAGAGCGTATACCCTTTGTTAAACCGGTTCCATACCTTACGAAGATGGCGGATGGCTTCCTTTTTATGATGTGGGGTAACACGCAGAACCACAAACTGTACCATTTGTGGGGTGTGTACAAATACCAGCGGTGCGACCCGCTCATGGAGCGAAGAGAAATTAAAATTTTTCACTACGCCTATGATGATGCCTTTTCGAGTGTACGGCGTGTAAAGATAATTGCCCACCGGATGTTTTAAACCAAGGAATTTCACCGCTGCTTCATTGATGATAAAATGTACGGTTGAATCGGTTGCCGTAACTTCAGGAAAATCTGTTCCCTCCACAAAAGGGATGCCGAGTACATCGAAGTAATGCGATCCCACAAAAAAGGCATCCAGCGTTTGCAGGTTCCCTGTGGCCGAATCATTGGCCCGTACCAGTATTTTTCCCGTCAGATATCCCGGAAGATTCGAGGCGGTAGTAACCTGCCGGATAGCAGTGTCTGCCTGTAAAGCCCTTACAAAGGTTTCTACACGTCCGCGAAAAGAGGTGTCGGCGGGTGCATTGACCACAAGAATATCCTTTTTGTCAAAGCCGAGGGGCCTGGTTTTAACGTAATGGATTTGTGCCGCCATGATCAAAGTGGCAATAATGACACCGATGGCAACGGAATATTGAAGGATGACGAGCAATTTTCGCAAACCGGTGGCTGTAAAGTTGTGCTTCTTGCCTTGTCGCAGCACGACCCCGCGGCCGCCAAGGACTTCCACCGGTTGCATGGTGGAAAGGATAAAAGCAGGCATGCTGCCGCTGAACAAAGCCAACGCTGCCATGAATAAGATGAGGATAAATCCGAAAGTCAATCCGGTGCCGGTAAAAAGACTCTCTACCAATGTTATATTTCTGTTAACCAATTGGTTGAATGCCGGCATAAGGATTTCGGCCAAGCTGAGTGAGAGGACAAAAGCCATAAAGGTTAATAACAGTGATTCGCTGATATACTGCATCAGCAATTGTTTCCGGTAAGCTCCGAGTACCTGCCGGATGCCGATTTCCCGCACCCGTTTTAATGCCCTTGCTGTGGCAAAATTCACATAGTTGATGGCGGCCATTAAAAGAATAAACAATGCCACGATAACAAAAATATACAGATAGCCTATGTTGATGTTCGAGTGGCTGTCATAGAGCAGGCCTTGCGAAAAATGAATGCTGGCAATGGGCTGCAGATTGAAATGTAAATAGCCGTTGATTTTGATTTTCTGACTTTTGATGAAATGGGAGATGGCCGTATCAGCCAAATAATTGATTTGCCGGATAAGCCGTTGCGGATTTACCGTATCTGCTATTTCGATATAAGTATAACAGTTCATCCAAAACCAGTTGGTATTCAGTTGTTTTTGTTCTTCCTGGCCGAGGGAGCTGGCCGAAATAACGGCATCGAAAGAAAGGTGTGAGGGGCGGTGCCTGTTGTCGAAAACACCGGTAACGGTATAGGTGCGGATGCTGGTGGTCAGTTTCTTGCCGAGGGCAGGACGGTCGCCGAAAATTTTTTTCTTCATGGTAACGGAAAGGACCATGCTGTTGGGATGGAGCAGACAGCTGTCGGGCCGGCCTTCGGTAAACCGGTAATTAAAGATTTTAAAAACCCGGGCATCCCCTATGGTCAGGTTGGGGATGTCGTACATTTTTCCCCGGTAATTGACCGATGAAACATCGTTTTTATCGGAAGGATCGGTAAAAAAAAGTCTTGTGGAAGCCAGAATTCCGGGAAAATTGTCTTTTAAGCGGTCGGCCAGCAGATAAGGTGTCAGGGCCATTTTTTCTGCTTTTCCCCCGGTGGAATAGGTTTCGTTTACACGGTATATGTGCGGATAATTTTTCCAACTCCGGTCGTAGTAAAGGGCATTTTCAACATAAAGATAAATGAATACAAAAGCCACTATGCCAATGGACAACCCGGCAAGGTTTAGCAGGAAGTATTTCTTCTCCCGAAGGAGCACGCGAAACCGTAAACGAAAAAAGCTGCCCCACATAGGTTTACATTCTGTTTAAATTTTCATTGATGATTTGTCCATCAAAAAGGTGCACAATGCGCCGGCTGTAACTGGCATCGTGGTGGGAGTGGGTCACCATGACAATGGTCATGCCTTCTTTGTTCAGCTCATCCAGGATGTTCATTACCTCTTCGCCATGTGTCGAGTCCAGGTTCCCGGTGGGTTCGTCGGCCAGCAACAGACGGGGTTGCCCCACAATGGCACGGGCTACGGCGACCCTTTGTTGCTGGCCGCCCGAAAGCTGTCCGGGCAACAGATCTTTTCGATGGGTGATCTCTAACCGGTCAATGACTGCCCGGACACGCCGTTTGCGTTCCGTTTTTTTCATTCCCTGGTAAATCAGTGGTAACTCAATATTTTCCCAGATACTTAATTCTTCAATCAGGTTGAAATTTTGAAAAACAAAACCAATATTCTCTTTGCGTAAACGACTTACTTGTTTGTCCCGCAACCGATAGACATCGTGTCCCATAAAGTAATAACTTCCCGAAGAAGCCTTGTCAATCATGCCGAGAAGGTTTAGTAATGTGGTTTTGCCGCATCCCGAAGGGCCCATAATCGAAACAAATTCACCCTCTTCCACTTTCAGGTCGATGCCGGCCAGGGCCACCGTCTCAATGTCTTCCGACCGGAAAACCTTTCTCAGTTGTTTGGTTTCTATCATTTTCTGTGTGCTATCCTTGGGCAAAGGTAACTTTTCCTTTCAATTGTTTTAAATAGAGGATAGGCGAAATCGCTTTGAAAACCATCCCGTCCCTTTTGAACAGGTATGTGCGAATTTTGTGCCGGAAGTTTTAACTCATGGAGAAGCAGGCTTTTGGGAGTTTATTTTCTGTTGAGTGTAACAAAAAGTGTTCGAAAACGTTCATAAAATTGTACCTTGATGAACAATCCTTCGTACTTTTACAGACGAAAAAACAAAACCGAACCCCATGGCCAAAGTGAACGCCCGCATTTTAATCGTAGATGATGACCCGGACATATTGCTTGCAGCAAAAATGTTTCTGCGTCAGTATTTTCAGATTATCCATACCGAAAAAAATCCGGCCCATATTCCGGATCTTTTGCGTAACGAAACCTACGATGTGATTTTGTTGGATATGAACTTCTCGCGCGATGCCAACACGGGCAAAGAGGGGTTTTACTGGCTGAATAAGATCCTTGAAATCGACCCGGCTGCCATTGTTATTTTTATTACGGGATACGGCGATGTGGAGCTGGCTGTGCAAGGGATCAAGGAAGGCGCTACCCATTTTATCCTGAAGCCGTGGGATAACAAAAAATTGCTGGCCACCATTGAATCGTCGCTGAAAATCAGGACATCAAAAGTGGAGTTGGAGAACTTGCGGGCCACCAACAAGTTGCTGGTAGCCGACCAGGATCATGTTTTCGGTGACATCATCGGGCAGTCGAAGCCCATGCAGAAAGTATTGAAAACGGTGGAAAAAGTGGCCCGTACCGATGCCAATGTGTTGATTCTCGGTGAAAACGGAACCGGAAAAGAAGTGATTGCCCGCGCCATTCACCGGGCTTCGCCCCGGAAAGACAATATGTTTATCAATGTGGATTTGGGTGCCATTACCGAAAGCTTGTTTGAAAGCGAACTGTTCGGATACAAAAAGGGGGCTTTTACCGATGCCCGCGAGGACCGTGCCGGACGTTTTGAAGCGGCCAATCACGGTACGCTGTTTCTCGATGAGATTGGGAACCTGCTGCCCAGCCTGCAGTCGAAATTGTTGAGTGTACTGCAAAGCCGGAAGGTTGTCCGCCTGGGTTCACACAAAGAAATACCCGTGGACGTGCGGCTGATCTGTGCCACCAACATGCCGCTGTACGAAATGGTAAAAGAAAGCAAGTTCAGGCAAGACTTGCTTTACCGGATCAATACCGTTGAAATTACCATCCCGCCTTTGCGCGACCGGGTGGAAGACATTGAGCCGTTGTTGAATCACTTTTTGGCCATTTACACAAAGAAATACAACATGCCCCAAAAACGGATAGGACCCGGGACCCTCAAGCGGCTGCAAATGCACAACTGGCCGGGTAATGTGCGCGAATTACAGCACGCTGTGGAGCGTGCCGTCATCCTCAGTGAAGGAAACCTGCTGGAACCCCAGGACTTTTTTATGACCGAAGTGCCGGAATCCCAGGGGGAGATTTTTCCGGTAAATATGAATCTTGAGGAGACCGAGAAGATGCTGATCCGTAAAGTGGTGGACAAGCATGGCGGAAACATTAGCCGGGCAGCCAAAGAACTGGGACTGACAAGGGCTTCGCTTTACCGCAGAATCGAAAAATATGGTTTATAAAAAATTCAGGATACAGGTTGTTCTCCGCATCCTGCTGATCATCTTTACGTTGCTGTTGATATTTTCCTTTTACAGGGAAGCGGCTTACCGCATCAGTACGGTGATCCTTGCTGTATTATTTGTGGCACAGGTGATTTTCCTTATCCGCTATACGGAACAGACCAACCGGAAGTTGGCCCGTTTTTTTGCATCGATTCGCAACGCCGATTTTACAGGAACGTTTTCGGATGAGGATCTCGGAAAAAGTTTTGATGAATTGCACCGGGAATTCAATGCGGTAATCGATGCTTTTAAAAAAACCAAAACCGAAAAAGAAGAAAATTTTAATTATCTGTTGACGGTCATCCAGCATGTGAGCATAGGGGTGATGGTTTATACCCGAGAGGGGAAAGTGGATGTGTATAATAATGCGGTGAAGAAACTATTGCAAATTAAACATTTGCGTCATATCGGGCAGTTGTCTTCGCTTTCGGAAGAGTTGAGCGTTACTTTGTTGGAAGCCCGTGCAGGGACAAAAAAACTGGTGAAACTTTTTGTGGGCAACGAGTTGATGCAACTTTCCATTCATGCCACCGAATTTTTGATGCACGGCGAAAAGTACCTGTTGGTTTCGTTGCAGGACATCCATCCCGAATTGGAGCAAAAAGAAGTGGAATCGTGGCAAATGCTTATCCGTGTGCTGACACATGAAATCATGAATTCCATTACCCCTATTTCTTCTCTTGCTTCTACCGTACAGGATATCCTTTTGGGATTTCAAAAAAACCGGCAAAACTATTCGGAAGAGGAAAAAGAAGATTTGGAAAATATTATGAGTGCCATTGCCACCATCGAAAGGCGCAGCAAAGGATTGCTGAACTTTGTGGAACTCTATCGTAACCTGACCCGGATACCCAAGCCTAATTTCCGCTATTTCCCGGTATCCGACCTTTTTCAACGGGCATTGGAATTGATGGAGCCTCAATTTGAGCAGTTCGATATTCAGGTGAGTACCCGGATTTTTCCGGGTGATCTGAAGTTGTTGGCAGACCCCGATTTGGTGGATCAGGTGTTGATTAATTTGTTGCTGAACGCCATTGATGCTGTCAAAGGAGCCGAAAAAAGGGAGATTGCACTCACCGCCTCGGTTAACCTGAACAACCGGACACTGATAGAAGTCACCGATACGGGTATGGGAATCAGTCAGGAAGCTATGGATAAGATTTTTATGCCTTTTTTTACTTCCAAAAAAACGGGTTCGGGTATAGGGCTGAGCCTGTCGCGGCAAATTATGCAGATGCACAAAGGAAGCCTTTCGGTACGTTCCGCCCCCGGAAAAGGCGCTACGTTTATTCTTGTTTTTTGATAAAGTTGTTTAAAGTTTGCTTGAAAACATTGTTTTTAATGTATTATCAATCAGCAAATAAATACCTGATATTCTCCTTTTGGAAGAGCCTGTCCCGCTTGAGCGGGAGGTGTAGGGGTAGGTGTATAAAAAAGAAATTTATTTGCTGATTGATCAAGTTCTTAGCAAAATTTCGTTTTGTAAACTTTAAACAACTTCGATGGGTTAAAATTGTAGTTTTGTAAAAAAAAACTGAGCGATGCAAAAACCGGCCGAAACAACTCTGGATCTGAGTCCTGTTATTAAAAACCGTTGGAGCCCGAGGGCTTTTGACAGCCGGCCTGTGGAGGAACGAAAACTGCAGGCTGTTTTGGAAGCTGCCCGCTGGGCGGCATCGGCCTTCAACGAACAGCCCTGGCGGTTTGTGGTGGGAAGGAAAGGTGATGAAAAGTATGACATAATCTTGCAATCACTGATAGATTGGAACCGGCAATGGGCCCAAAAAGCGCCTGTTCTTATCCTGAATCTGGCAAAATCAAACTTTTCGCATAACGGTAAACCCAATGTCACCGCTTTGTACGATCTGGGACAGGCGGTTGCCCAAATGGCCCTTGAGGCGGTACACCAAGGCTTGGTAAGCCATCAAATGAGCGGATTTGACCCCGCAAAAGCTGTGGACAGGCTGGATATTCCCAAAGGGTTTCAGGCCGTATCGGTAATAGCCATTGGCTATTACGGTAAGGCGCAGGAATTGCCTGAGGATATGCAAAAAAGCGAAGTGGCCCCACGCCGCCGCATCCCAGTGGAAGAGTTACTTTTTTAAAAGAGAAAATATGAAGTTTAAAGTGTTGTTTGTTTTCAGTTTGTGGGTTAGTTTGTGGCTGGTTTCGTGTGGCGAGAACAGCCGTTCGGCACAAACCGGAGAAAAAAAGAAAAAGGAAACGGTGATGATTCCCGATTTTAACGCCGATACGGCTTATGCATATGTGGCCAAGCAGGTTTCTTTCGGCTCCCGTGTGCCCGGAACCAAAGCCCATGCCGCTTGTGGCAGCTGGATTGTGCATAAACTGAAAGCATTTGCCGATACCGTGCAGGTACAAAAATTCAGCGCCCGTACCTATGACGGTGTCCTGCGCAAGGGGGAAAACATTATCGGTTCGTTTTATCCAAAATATCAAAACCGGATACTGCTCATGGCCCATTGGGATGCACGGCCATTTGCCGATCATGATCCGGACAAAGCCAACTGGGACAAACCCATCATGGCAGCCAACGATGGAGCCAGCGGGGTGGGGGTTTTGCTCGAACTGGCCCGGCAGTTTCATTTGCACCATCCCAATGTGGGAATTGATATTGTGTTTTTTGATCTCGAAGACTGGGGGCCGCCGGCTTACCTGAATCTGCAGGGAAAAGAAGATGCGTGGGCACTGGGGGCGCAGTATTGGGCCCGGCAAGCCAAAGCTTCCGGCTATTCGGCTACATTTGGCATCCTGCTTGATATGGTAGGAGCCAAAAACGCCACTTTCCTGAAAGAGTATTATTCGCGCCAGTATGCCCGTTATTATGTCAACCGGATTTGGAAAACAGCCCGGGGACTGGGGTACGATAATTATTTCCCCAACAGGGATGGCTATCCCATTGACGATGACCACCTTTATGTGAACAAAATTGCCGGCATTCCTTCGGTGGATATTATTCAACTGGATCCGGAAAGTCCCAACGGGACTTTCTGGAAATATTGGCATACCCAGGGCGATACGTTGGATAAAATCGACAAGCAAACTTTGAAAGCCGTGGGGCAGGTGCTGTTAACGGTTATTTACGGTTGGTAATTTTGGTATGGAATCGGATGAC
>CAYYRE010000142.1:0-8144 GCA_964473895.1 uncultured Lentimicrobiaceae bacterium
CCGCCAACCCGAAGTACGTCAATGAGTTGTGTCCCATACTTGATGCCAACCAAATTGTGCTGGAACACCGGTTTTTCCCGCCTTCGGCACCCGACAGCCTCGACTGGCGCTATCTGACGGTACAGCAAGCGGCAGCCGATGACCATGCCGTGGTGGAAATGCTCAAACACATTTATCATGGAAAATGGCTCAGCACGGGCATCAGCAAAGGCGGACAGACCTGTATGATCTACCGTTATTTTTATCCGGAGGATGTAACGGCGAGCGTGCCTTATGTGGCGCCGCTGAATTTTTCCATTACCGACCGACGAATCAACATGTTTTTGGATCAGGTGGGAACGAAAAAATGCCGCCAGGCCATTTACAATTTTCAAAAAGAACTTATCAGCCACCGGGACAAATACCTGCCTTATTTTGAAAAAGAAGCAAAGGCAAAAGGTTACACCTACAACCGGATTGGCTTTGAAAAAGCCTTTGATCTGATGGTCTTTGAATACCGGTTTGCCTTTTGGCAATGGGGAACAGCTTCCTGCGATTCTATTCCCGAAGCAGGCGAAAGTCCTGAAAAGATGGTGCGTTATTGGGATAAAGTGGCCGATTTCTCGTGGGTTTCGGATCAGGGGATTAAAAAGTTCGAACCTTTCTTTTACGAAGCCATGAAACAGATGGGAATGTACGGTTATAACATTGCCCCTTTCAAACAGTGGACGGTTTTTAAACACAACCCTAATTTTAACTTCACACTGCCCAAAGGCACAAAGCCCGGTTTTGACCCGTCTGTAATGGATTCCATCGATTGTTTTATCCGCCACCGGGCACACAACATGATGTTCCTTGTGGGCGGTTCCGACCCGTGGGGCTCCACTTCGGTGAACCTGACCTATCAAAATAATCTGGTGAAGTTCGTAAAACCGGGAGGAAGCCATCGTACCCGTATCCACAACCTGCCGCCCGAAATGAAAAAACAAGCCATTGAGATCTTGAAAAAGTGGATGGGGGAGTCAGGAGTCCCGGAAGGAAAATAAGCCGGTAAGCACCTTATATTTTCCGGTTTCTCCTTTCAGTTCGGATAAGACCTGAAAGGCGGAGAAATTTATCTGTTCAACTCTTCAGGACGCTATCGCACAAGCCTGCCCCGACCTTAAAGATTTACTTCCACTGATGCGCGAATGTTTCGTTTTGCGTGCCTTGCTTTACCTGTGCTCCGGGTTTGCGTTTTTGTCACAGTGTTCAAAAGGGCCTGTGAATTAAATTTCCATGAATAAATATGAATTTTCGGAGTAATAGTCCGGAAATCCATATTAAAATTAGGAGTGTCAGTCCGAATTTTAATAATGTTTTACTATGAAGTTGTTTAAAGTTTATCTCAATATAATATTTATAATGTATTATTAATCAGTAAATAAACAACGAATCCCCCTTCTTAAAGAGCCTGTCCCGCTTGAGCGGTAGGTATAGGCGTAGGTTTATAAAAAAGAAAAGATATTTATTTGCTGATGGATCATGTTCTTAGCAAATTTACGTTTTGTAAACTTTAAACAACTTCGACAACAAGAATTATTGGTTATTTTTCCGTAAACTTGCAATCCGAAAGAAAAAAGAATAAAAAAACAGTCACCTTTAAACCCTCACAACCTTGTATCAGTTAAAAACCAAGATAGACGTTCGTTCCGAGGAGTTTCAGACCAACCGGAAAGCCTTTTTAAAATTATTGGAAGAATACAAAGCCATTTTGGAAGCCAACACCCGCGGGGGTTCCGAAAAATCCATCAAAAGACACAAAGACAGGGGTAAGCTGTTAGCCCGCGAGCGGATTAACCTGCTGGTAGACCCCAATACACCTTTTCTGGAGTTGTCGCCGCTGGCAGCTTACAATCAGTACGACAATGCTTTTCCATCGGCAGGAATTGTTACGGGCATCGGGGTTATCCACGGCCGCGAAACCGTTATCATTGCCAATGATGCTACCGTAAAAGGCGGTACCTACATGCGGTTTACCATAAAAAAACATTTGCGTGCACAGCAGATTGCCATGGAGAACCATCTACCTTGTGTGTATATGGTGGATTCGGGCGGCGCTTTTTTGCCGGAACAGGATACGGTTTTTCCGGATGCCAACCATTTCGGCCGTTTTTTTTACAATCAGGCGCGCATGTCGGCCATGGGCATTCCCCAGATTTCCATTGTCATGGGTTCGTGTACTGCCGGCGGAGCGTATGTGCCGGCCATGAGCGATGAAACCATTATTGTCAAAGAACAGGGAACGATATTTCTTGGTGGCCCGCCGTTGGTGAAAGCCGCTACCGGTGAGGAGGTAACCGCTGAAGAACTGGGCGGCGCCGAAGTGCATACTTCCATCTCAGGGGTGGCCGATCATTTTGCCGAAAATGACACCCACGCCATTCAAATATGCCGTAATATTTTTGAAAACCTGGAACATCGCGAAAAGCAGGAATTGGACATTGTGTCGCCCGAAGCG
Source organism: uncultured Lentimicrobiaceae bacterium (assembly GCA_964473895.1). Classification (GTDB taxonomy): domain Bacteria; phylum Bacteroidota; class Bacteroidia; order Bacteroidales; family F082; genus Sulfidibacterium. Next base: position 2,480 of record CAYYRE010000142.1, read on the forward strand.
CCTTTGTACGACCCGGAAGAGTTGTACGGCATTGCCCCGGTGGATTTACGAAAGATGGTGGACCCGCGTGAAATTATTATGCGTATGGTCGATGGCAGCCGCTTTCAGGAATTTAAAGCCAAATATGCCACCACTGTGGTAACGGGGTTTGCCCGGATCATGGGTTTCCCGGTAGGCATTATTGCCAATTACGGGGTTTTGTTTTCCGAATCGGCGCTGAAAGTAACCCACTTTATTGAATTGTGTACCAGCCGTAAAATTCCGCTGGTTTTTCTGCAAAATATCACCGGGTTTATTGTGGGAAAAGAGTTTGAACGTAAAGGCATTGCCCGCGATGGCGCCAAAATGGTACACGCCGTGGCCAATACCAATGTGCCGAAATTTACGGTCATTTTCGGCGGTTCGTTCGGAGCCGGAAATTACGGGATGGCCGGACGGGCTTACGACCCGCGGTTGTTGTTTATGTGGCCCAATGCCAAAATTTCGGTTATGGGCGGCGAGCAGGCGGCCACCGTGCTCGAAACGGTCAAACGCGACCAGTACCGGGCCATGGGCAAGGAGATGCCCCCCGAAGAGGTGGAAAAACTGCGCAAACCCATTCTGGAAAAGTACGAACGCGAAGGCGCCGCCCTGTACAGCACCTCCCGCCTGTGGGACGATGGCATCATCGACCCGGTGGATACCCGGAAAATGCTGGCCATGGGCATTGCCATGTCGCTCAATAAAAAATATCCCGAACAGCAATACGGGGTGTTCCGAATGTAAAAGTGTAAAGTTGTATTTTACAAAAAAGCAGGTTTTTTTGTAAAGTGGCATTTTACAAAATGATGGAATAAAATGAAAAAATACCAAACCATACAGGTGAGCGAAAAAGAGCGTGTCCGGCAGGTAGTGCTGAACCGTCCGGATGTGCACAACGCCATGAACGAATTAATGATTCATGAGCTGACCGAAGTTTTCCGTAACATCAACAACGAAAGCGAAGAACGGTTGCCACGGCTGGTGGTGCTGCGGGGCAACGGAAAATCATTTTGTGCCGGTGCCGACCTCAATTACATGAAAGACATTGCTGCTTTCGGTTTTGAACAAAATGTGGAAGATGCCAAACGGTTGGCGCTACTGTTCCGTTCGGTTTACGAGTGTCCGGTGCCCACTTTGGCCGTGGTACACGGCGCGGCATATGGCGGGGCCAACGGATTACTGGCAGCCTGCGACATGGTGTTGGCTGCTGCCGATACAAAATTCGCATTCAGCGAGGTCAAATTGGGCATTTCGCCGGCCACCATCAGCCCGTTTGTTATTCGCCGGATTGGAGAGTATGGTGCCCGTGAACTTATGCTTACCGGCAAGCGCTTTGATGCCTTGGAAGCCGAAAAATGGCATTTGGTCAACCATGCGGTTCCGTCCGAAAAACTGGAAGAAAAAGCCGGAGAAATTATCCGCGAAATCATGACATCCGCTCCTAAAGCGGTCAAGGAAACCAAAAAACTTATCCGTGAAGTATTGGAAGTCCGTCAGTTGAACAAAAACATAGAATTTACCGCCCAACTGATTGCCCGTTTAAGGTCCGAAGAAGAAGGCCAGGAAGGGATGTCCGCTTTTTTGGAAAAGCGAAAACCTTTTTGGATAACCGGAAAAAAACAGAAAAAATAACAGACGCAAAAGAATCGACAGCCTATGAAGATGTTCAAAAAGATATTGATGGCTAACCGCGGGGAAATTGCCGTACGGGTTATGCGTTCGGCAAGGAAATTGGGAATACCCGTAGTGGCCATCTATTCCGAAATAGATGAAGAGGCCCTGCACGTGCAAATGGCTGATGAAGCGTATTGTATTGGCAAAGAAGAGTTGTCCGATACTTATCTGAACGTGGAAAAAATCATTTCCGTGGCTCGGCAGTCGGGTTGCGATGCTTTGCATCCGGGTTATGGTTTTCTGTCAGAAAGTCCTCTGCTGGTCAAGGCTTGTGAAGAAGCCGGAATAACCTTTATAGGGCCCCATTTGGAGGCCATTCAACTTATGGGGAATAAGATCGAGGCACGTTCTTTTGTGAAAGCGCTCCATATCCCCATGACCGAAGGGGTTACCGGTTCGCCCCAAGAGCTGCTTTCCAAAGCGGAGCAAATTCCCTTTCCATTGCTGGTAAAGGCAGCAGCAGGGGGTGGTGGGAAAGGCATGCGTATTGTTCGTAAAGGGGATGATCTGAAAGAAATTCTTACGGCCACTTCGCGTGAAGCAAAAAATTATTTTGGCGATGGAACCGTTTACATCGAAAAATACATTGAAGAACCGCGGCACATCGAAATTCAGGTATTGGGCGACCGTTTCGGAAATGTGGTACACCTTTTCGAACGCGAATGCAGTATCCAGCGCCGTTATCAAAAAATTATCGAAGAATCGCCTTCGCCCACCTTATCGGAAGATGTCCGTCAAAAAATGGGAGAAGCTGCCGTGCGTATCGCCCGGGCAGCGCACTACAACAGTGCCGGTACCATTGAATTTTTGGTGGACCGTGATCTGAATTTTTATTTTCTGGAGATGAACACCCGGATCCAGGTGGAACATCCCGTCACCGAAATGGTGACCGGCGTGGACCTGGTGGAAGAACAGATATTGGTGGCAGCCGGAAATCCATTACGGCTGAAGCAGGACGAAATCATACAAAAAGGCCATGCCATTGAGTGCAGAATTTATGCCGAAAACCCCCGAGAGCATTTTATGCCGTCACCGGGCTTGATTTATCATTATGCGGCGCCTTCCGGCGATGGTATCCGGGTGGATAGCGGATTCGATCAACCGGGCAATGTGCAAAGTATTTTCGATCCCATGATCAGTAAATTGGTGGTTTGGGGCGAAGACCGTTCGGTGGCCCGCGAAAAAATGATAGCCGCCTTGAAAAACTATCATATTCATGGTATCCAAACCAATTTGAGTTTCCTGTTTCAGTTGATACAACATCCCGCTTTTGCGGAAAACCTTATATCGACCCGCTTTTGCGATGACCATACGTCGGAAATTCTGGAAAATATACGTTTGGTAAAACAGAATACCGGTTGGGATACGGCCGCCATGGCCTATTTGATGTACGACCTGAACCGGCAGAAAATTTCGGCCCCGGCCAATGTTTGGGAAGCCATCGGTTACTGGCGTCACTTGATGCACCTTACCCTTACGGTAGATTCGGAAAAAATAGATGTTCAACTCGAAAAATTACCGCAAAAGGGATTTGTATTTTGTATGGGCCAAAACAAGCACACCATTTTCCTGCATTCCATTGCACCCCATAAAGTGGAATTTCGTAATTTGCATCGGTTTTATAAAGCACATGTTTCCGATGGTGACAAAGGTCGTCATTTTGTTTCTTTTGATGGTGTTTTGTTTGAGATCAAACGGCACGATGAACTCATACCTTCGGTTGAGGATCCCGCATTGAGCGGAAAAGCGGACGAAGGCAGCCTGTTTGCCCCCATGCCCGGAAAAGTTATTAAGATCAATGTAGCCAAGGGGGATGAGGTAAAAAGGGGTACGGTTTTGCTGGTGGTAGAAGCCATGAAAATGGAAAATAATATTGTGGCGCTTTTCGATGGTGTAATTGAAAATGTGAATGTAAACGAAGGCGACCGGGTGGATACCGACCTGCAATTGGTCAATCTGATCCCTTTAAAAAATTAAAATAGTTAATCAGAAATATAAAGTAACAATGGACTTTACATTAACAGAAACACAGCAAATGATCCGTCAAACCGTGCGTGATTTTGCGGAAAGAGAAATAAAACCCCGTGCCCGCGAACTGGATGAAAAAGGGGAATTTTCGTATGAGCTCACCAAAATGATGGGTGAACTGGGATTGTTCGGCATGAACCTGCCGGAAAAATATGGCGGTCAGGGGCTGGATACCTTGTCTTACATTATTGCTGTGGAAGAACTTGCCCGTGTGGATGGGTCGCAAGCCGCTACATTGGCGGCACACAATTCACTGGGTATTGGTCCGTTGTACGAATTTGGAACGGAAGAGCAACGGATGAAATACTTGCCCCAGCTTTGTACAGGTGAAGGACTGTGGAGTTTTGGCCTTACGGAGCCGGGCGCCGGATCCGATTCGCGCGGGACAAAAACCACCGCACTGCTCGATGGGGATGAATGGGTTATCAACGGTTCCAAAATATTTATAACCAACGGCGCTTCCGATATTTCAAAAGGATGTACCGTACAGGCTGTTTCGGGTGAAGAAAACGGGAAAAAGATTTTTACCACGGTGATTGTGGAAGCCGGTACACCGGGATTCCGCCGTGTGCCCATGCACAATAAAATGATGTGGCGCGCTTCGGATACTTCCGAACTCTATTTTGATGATGTACGCGTGCCCAAAGAAAACCTGTTGGGAAAAATCGGCGAAGGTTCGCATATTATGCTGCATACGCTCGATGGCGGACGCCTTTCCATTGGTGCCATGGGACTGGGACTGGCACAAGGTGCTTTTGAAATGGCCATGGCCTATGCCAAAGAGCGAAAACAATTCGGCAAACCGCTTACAAAATTCCAAATCAACGCTTTTAAACTGGCCGATATGGCCATGAAGATTGAGTTGGGACGTAATTTGCTGTACAAAGCCTGTTGGTTGAAAGATGCCGGAAAGCCTTATACCAAAGAAGCGGCCATGGCCAAATTGTACTGCTCTGAAATTGCACAGCAGGTGGCCAACGAAGCCGTACAGATTCACGGTGGCTACGGGTTGATGAAAGATTATGATATTGAACGCTTTTATCGTGACCAGCGGTTGCTGCAAATTGGCGAGGGAACTTCCGAAATCCAACGGTTGGTTATCTCGCGGCAAATCGGGTGTTGACCTCTTTTTTTCTGTGAAAAAGCAAGCGGAAGAAACTTTTTGGAGCCTGTTGTGAAGAAAACACTGATTTGAAAAGTGTATCAACCGGAATTTTTTGTAATTTTCTGGCTGTAATTACAATACGTCAAAAAAACCAAAACTTAACGTTTGCTTTATGAATAAAGTTGTAAAAAACGCCACAGAAGCCATTCATGATCTGGGTGATCATGTGACCATTATGTTAGGCGGTTTCGGCTTGTGCGGTATCCCCGAAAATTTGATTCGTGCCCTGCACGACAAAGGAGTAACCGGATTGACCTGTATTTCGAACAATGCCGGCGTAGATGATTTCGGCCTCGGTATTTTGTTGGAGCGCCACCAAATCAAGAAAATGATTTCTTCATATGTGGGCGAAAATGGCGAATTTGAACGGCAGTTGTTGTCGGGTGAGTTGGAAGTGGAGCTCAATCCACAGGGGACGCTGGCCGAACGGTGCCGCGCCGGTGGAGCGGGTATCCCCGCCTTTTATGTGCCGGCAGGTTACGGTACTGAAGTAGCCGAAGGAAAAGAAGTCCGCGAGTTTAACGGAAAAATGTATCTGCTCGAAACGGCACTTACCGCCGATTTTGCTTTGGTGAAAGCCTGGAAAGGCGACACGGCCGGAAACCTCATTTACCGCCATACGGCCAATAATTTCAACAACATGATGGCCATGGCCGGAAAAATAACCATTGCCGAAGTGGAAGAACTGGTGCCGGCCGGTGAGCTGGATCCCAATTGTATCCACACCCCGGGAATATTTGTTCAACGTATTTTCCAGGGAACAAATTATGAAAAACG
>CAYYRE010000143.1:0-8030 GCA_964473895.1 uncultured Lentimicrobiaceae bacterium
AAAGGACAAAATGACACCCCCCTTGTTTGGCACAGCATTTGATTTGCCCTTGTCACACAAAACAACGTAAACCAAAACAAAATCAAATCCATATGACGACACAAACAGGAAAAATCGGAATTCAGACGGAAAATATTTTCCCGATCATTAAGAAATTTCTTTACTCGGATCATGAAATTTTTCTCAGAGAGCTGGTTTCTAATGCCGTGGATGCCACCCAAAAGTTAAAGACACTGGCATCGCTGGGGAAATACAAAGACGAATTGGGCGACCTGACCATTCAGATAGAGGTGGATAAAAAGAAAAAAACACTGACCGTACGTGACAGGGGGATCGGCATGACGGCCGAAGAAGTGGATAAATACATTAACCAGATTGCTTTTTCCAGTGCCGAAGAGTTCCTGAAAAAGTTCAAATCCAAATCGGAAGCCGAGCAAAATGCCATCATCGGTCATTTCGGTCTTGGTTTTTACTCGGCATTCATGGTCTCAGACAAGGTGGTCATCAACACCAAAACCTATAAAAAAGGCGGCAGTACCAAAGCGGTCCGGTGGGAGTGCGACGGGAGTCCCGAATACACCATGACCGATTCCGACAAAAAAGACCGCGGTACGGAAGTCACCTTGTACATCAACGACGAAAACAAGGAGTTCCTTGAAGATTACCGTGTGGAAGAATTGCTGAAAAAATACTGCAAATTCCTTCCGGTGCCCATCCAATTCGGCATGGAAACGGTTTTTGAGCCCATCGAAGGCGAAAAAGACAAAGATGGAAAACCCAAGACCAAAGAGGTCAAACGCCCCAAAATCATTAACGATACCGATCCTTTGTGGAAAAAATCGCCTTCGGAAGCCACCGAAGAAGACTACAAAGCTTTTTATCACAAGCTATACCCGCTGACACTGGATGAACCTTTGTTTCACATCCATCTGAATGTGGACTATCCATTTAACCTGACGGGAATCCTTTATTTCCCGAAAGTCAAAAGGGATTATGAATTACAGCGCAACAAAATACAACTGTACAGCAACCAGGTCTTTATCACCGACTCGGTGGAAGGTATTGTCCCCGAGTTTCTGACTTTGCTGCACGGGGTCATCGATTCGCCGGATATCCCGTTGAACGTTAGCCGTTCGTACCTGCAAAGCGACCAAAACGTAAAAAAGATTTCAGGTTACATCACCAAAAAGGTGGCCGACAAGCTGATGGAAATCTTTAAAAACGACCGGAAGGCTTTTGAAGAAAAATGGGACGATATCAAAATTTTCATAGAATACGGGATGATTTCCGAGCCGAAATTTTATGATAAAGCCGTAAAATTTGCTTTGTTAAAAAATACCGATGGCAAATATTTCACACTCGACGAATACAAAAAACACATTGAACCGGTACAAAAAGACAAAGACAAAAAGCTGGTTTATCTGTACGCCACCAATGTGGACGAGCAATACAGTTACATCCAAACCGCCAAAGAACGCGGTTACGATGTTTTGTTGATGGATGGGGTTTTGGATCCGCATTTCATTAATACACTGGAGCAAAAACTTCCGGACACCTCTTTTGCCCGCGTTGATTCCAACACCATTGATAAGTTAATTGTAAAAGAGGAAGAAGCCCCCTCGAAATTGGATGACAAACAAAAAGAAAAGGTAAAAGCCGCTTTCGAGAGGGTTATTGACAAAAAGCAATTTGAGGTAACTTTTGAAAACCTGAGCGAAACAGAAATGCCGGTCACCATTACCCAAAACGAATTCATGCGACGCATGAAAGATATGGAAGCCATTGGCGGAAGCCCCATGATGGGAATGGGCGGTTTGCCCGATATGTATACCCTTGTGGTAAACACCAACCATCCGCTCATTGGCAAGCTGACGGAAATGGAAGAAGAACAAAAGCAAGACGCTTTGGTGCGGCAGCTTTACGACCTGGCCCGCTTATCCAAGAACCTTTTAAAAGGAAAAGCGTTGGATGAATTTGTGAAAAGAAGTGTGGAGATGGTAAGTTAACGGCGGGTTCAATCGTTTGCAAAAGCGCAGGAAAATTTCCCCTGCGCTTTCTTTTTCTTTGCAGAAAAAAAACAAATGCATTGCGTTGGTTTATTGTGAAATAAAAAATAGTACATTAGCACGAATTTTTAAAAAATCAGAAATAACATGAAAAAATCCTGGATAATTATTTTGGTTGTTGTTGTCGTTCTCTTTTTGATTTACGGATGGTTCAAGGGAACTTACAACGAAATGGTCACCAAATCGGAAGCAGTCAAAGCCCAATGGTCGCAAGTGGAAAATGTATATCAAAGGCGCGCCGATCTGATTCCCAACCTGGTCAACACCGTTAAAGGTTATGCCACCCATGAAAAGGAAACATTGGAAGGGGTTGTACAAGCCCGTGCCAAAGCTACTTCGGTAAACATTGATGCCAACCATTTGAACCCGCAAATGCTTCAACAGTTTCAAAAGGCACAGGATGGCTTGTCACAAGCCCTTTCGCGCCTCATGGTGGTGGTGGAACGCTATCCCGATCTGAAAGCCAACCAAAACTTCCTGGAGCTTCAGGCCCAGCTGGAAGGCACCGAAAACCGCATTGCCGTAGAACGCCGCCGTTTCAACGAAAAAACACAGGAATACAACACCTACATCAAAATGTTCCCCCGAAATATTTTGGCCAACATGTTCGGATTTACTGCAAAACCCTATTTCAAAGCGGAAAAAGGAGCCCAAAAAGCCCCGAAAGTTAAATTTTAAAACCAAAGAAAGGGTTACATCATGAGTCCTTCAGCCAAAAGGTTCTTCACGAAAGAGGAACAGGAAAAAATTTTGAATGCCATTCTGAATGCCGAGATGGATACGTCCGGTGAAATCAGGGTACACATTGAAACCACCTTAAAGGGCGATGTCCTGGACCGGGCAGCTTTTCTTTTTAAGAAACTGAAAATGGACCGCACGGAACTGCGCAACGGTGTTTTGTTTTACCTTGCCGTAAAAAGCCGTAAATTTGCCATTGTCGGTGATGTGGGAATCAACAAAGAGGTGCCCGAAAATTTCTGGAATGACATCAAAGAAAAAATGGCGGAATACTTTAAACAGAACAAGTTCACCGAAGGACTGGTTTACGGCATTTCCGAAACGGGAAAACACCTCAAAAAGCATTTCCCGCACCATTTGGATGATATCAACGAACTACCCGATGACATCTCCTTTGGGAAATAAAGACTAAAATGAACGATTGTAACCGATGAAAAGAATAAAACAAACAGGATTCCTTTTGTTCCTTGTTTTTTTACTGACAGGAACACTGCTTGCTTCGGGCATTCCGCCCAAGCCCAATCCTCCCCGGCTGGTGAATGATTTTGCCGGCATACTCACCCAAAGCCAAATAAAAAATCTTGAATACAAACTGCGTTATTTTAACGACACCACCTCCAACCAAATTGTGGTGGTCACCGTAAAATCACTCAACGGAATGGACCCGGCCATGTTTGCCACCCAACTGGGCGAGAAATGGCAAGTGGGACAAAAGAAATTTGATAACGGCGTCGTTGTCCTGGTAAAGCCCAAATACGGCAACAGCCGGGGTCAGGCATTTATTGCCGTGGGCTATGGGCTGGAGCCGGTTATTCCGGATGCCACTGCCAAACAGATTGTGGAATACGAAATGATTCCCAGTTTTAAACGGGGCGATTATTACACCGGCCTGCAGAAAGCCACCTCTACCATCATGAAACTGGCAGCAGGGGAAATCAGTGCCAAAGGATACAACAAAATGCACGAAAACTCGCCTTGGGTGGCCTTGCTCCCGTTCATTGTTTTCCTGCTCATATTTATGCTCATCAGGGTAAGTAATGCGCGCTCTTACAGTGTGGGGAAAGGTACATCGTTTTGGACAGCCTTAATGCTGGGAAGCATGCTGGGCGGAAGTTCCCATTCGGGAAGCTGGAACAGTTTTTCGGGCGGCAGCGGCGGTGGCTTCGGGGGCGGTTTCGGCGGCTTCGGCGGCGGCGGTTTCGGCGGTGGTGGCGCCGGAGGAAGCTGGTAAATGTTTTTTTAACAACCGGAGGTTAAAAAATTCTTAAATTAAAGCGCTTATCTCTTGAGCGTTAAGATAAATATTCTATCTTTGCACCCAATTTTTTTGAAAGGGAATCAGTAAAATGATAAAAGTAACGCTACCGGATGGTTCGGTAAAACAAATGCCCAAAGGAAGCACGGCTTTGGATGTGGCCCGTGAGATCAGCGAAGGCCTGGCGCGCAACGTGCTGGCTGCCAAAGTAAACGGCAAGGTTGTCAGTGCATTTCTCCCCATCGAAAACGATGCGGAACTGCAGCTGCTTACCTGGAACGATCCGGAAGGCAAAGCCACCTTGTGGCACTCTTCGGCACACCTCATGGCCGAAGCCATTGAGCTGTTGTATCCCGGCGTGAAGTTTGGTATCGGTCCCGATATTGAAAACGGTTTTTATTACGACATCGATTTTGGTAAATATGCCATTTCGGAAAAAGACTTTCCCAAAATCGAGAAAAAAATGCTGGAACTGGCCCGTGAAAAACAGCCGTTTGTCCGGAAAGAAGTTTCCAAAACTGAAGCCCTGGCTTATTTTAAAGAAAAAGGGGACGAATACAAGCTGGAATTGATTGAAGATTTGCAGGATGGAGAAATTACATTCTACGAAAGCGGTTATTTTACCGACCTGTGCCGCGGGCCGCACATTCCCCACACCGGCTTTATCAAAGCCGTAAAACTCATGAAAGTAGCCGGTGCTTACTGGCGCGGTGATGAAAAGCGCCAGCAGCTGACCCGTATCTACGGGATTACATTCCCCAAGAAAAAAGAACTGACCGAATACCTTGCCCTGCTCGAAGAAGCTAAGAAAAGAGACCACCGGGTACTGGGAAAACAACTGGAACTTTTCACCTTTTCGCAAAATGTGGGGCTGGGCTTACCCCTGTGGCTTCCCAAAGGGGCGCAATTACGCGAACTGCTGGAACAATACCTCAAAAAAGTACAACGTGCTGCAGGCTATCAACCGGTCATTACACCCCATATTGGCAATGTGAACCTGTACAAAACCTCGGGACACTATCAAAAATACGGGGAAGAATCGTTTAAACCCATTAAAACCCCCGTGGAAGGAGAAGAGTTTTTCCTGAAACCCATGAACTGTCCGCACCACTGCGAAATATACAAATCATCCCCACACTCGTACAAGGAATTACCCATTCGTTATGCCGAATTCGGAACGGTTTACCGCTACGAACAAAGCGGCGAGTTGCACGGTCTGACAAGGGTCAGGGGGTTTACTCAGGATGATGCCCATATTTTTTGTGCCCCCGAACAAATCAAAGTAGAATTCAACGGGGTGATTGACATCATTGAAAAGATATTTACCGCATTGAGTTTTGATGATGTATTGATCCAGATTTCTTTACGTGATCCCAAACATCCCGAAAAATATATCGGGTCGGACGAAAACTGGGAAAAGGCCGAAAAAGCCATTCTGGAAGTGGCAAAAGAACGTCATCTGAATACGGTTGTCGAATATGGAGAAGCGGCATTTTACGGTCCGAAAATGGATTTTATGGTTCGTGATGCCATTGGAAGGAAGTGGCAACTGGGCACCATTCAGGTGGATTACAACCTGCCGGAACGTTTTGACCTGACTTATGTGGGTGCTGACAACGAGAAACACCGGCCGGTGATGATTCACCGGGCACCATTCGGTTCTATGGAACGTTTCGTAGCCGTTTTGATTGAACATTGTGCAGGCAATTTTCCGCTCTGGCTGACGCCGGTTCAGGCTATTATTTTGCCTATCAGCGAAAAATATACGGCATACGCCAAAAAAGTATTAAATTTGCTGACGGATTTGGATGTCCGTGCCGAATTGGACGAGCGCAATGAGAAAACGGGTCGCAAGATCCGTGATGCGGAAATAAAAAAGATTCCTTACATGCTGATTGTGGGAGAAAAAGAGGAAAGCAACCAGGAAGTTTCGGTACGCAAGCATAAAGAAGGAGATTTGGGCACCCTGTCGGTTGAGGACTTTGCCCGGAAAGTAAATCTTGAAGTAAAAGAATTAATGAATATTTAACCGCTTAATTTTAAGGAGGGTAAAACAATAGCAAAGTACAGAGGAAGATCAAGGGGGCCACGTTACGTTAAACGTGAAGACCCCAATAAGATTAACGAACACATCACTTCTCCCATCGTAAGGTTGGTGGGCGAAAATGTGGAAACCGGCATTTACCAGCTGCGTGAGGCCCAGGCCAAAGCAGACGAATTGGGGCTGGATTTGGTGGAAATTTCCCCCAAAGCCAATCCACCGGTTTGCAAAATCATGGATTACAAAAAATATCTTTACGAACAAAAAAAGAAACAGAAAGAGATCAAAGCCAAAACGGCAAAGGTTGTGTTGAAAGAAATCAGGTTAGGGCCCAATACCGATGACCATGATTTCAACTTCAAATTGAAGCACGCAACAAAATTTTTGCAGGATGGCGCCAAAGTGAAAGTCGATGTTTTTTTTCGCGGCCGGTCGATCATTTACAAGGACAAAGGGGAGTACATTTTACTCCGGTTTGCCCAAGAGTTGGAAGATTATGCCAAAGTGGAAAAACTTCCCAAATTGGAAGGCAAACGAATGATTATGATCCTTGCCCCCAAGAAAACAGATAAAAAATCAGAAAAGAAATCAAATTAAGAACACTCAATATTTAATCATTTAAAAATCATTTTGTGCTATGCCAAAAATGAAAACAAAATCCGGTGCTAAGAAGAGATTCGTGCTGACGGGTTCCGGTAAAATCAAAAGGAAACATGCGTACAAAAGTCACATTCTGACGAAAAAGTCAAAAAAACGTAAACGTAACTTAACTTACTTTACCATCATTGACAAAGCGGATGAAAAGAACATTCGTCGCATGATTCAAGGGTAATTCAATCAATTGTATCATTTTGTTATAGCTTTGAGAAGATTCCCGGCAGGTACCGGGGGCGCTATAACGGAAAAATTTAAAAAAAATGCCAAGATCAGTTAACACTGTTGCGTCAAGAGCACGCAGAAAAAAGGTCATGAAGCAGGTCAAAGGACAATTTGGCCGCAGAAAAAATGTCTGGACGGTTGCAAAAAATGCGTATGAAAAAGGGCTGAGTTATGCCTACCGCGACAGACGCACCAAGAAACGTAATTTCCGTGCATTGTGGATCCAGCGTATCAATGCCGGTGCCCGCCTTCACGGGATGTCTTATTCGGAATTCATGGGAAAACTCCATGCCAAGAACATCCAGCTGAACCGCAAGGCGCTGGCAGACCTGGCCATGAACCATCCTGAGGCTTTCAAAGCCATTGTGGACGCCGTTAAATAAGGCATCATTTAAAATAGAAAGCCGCTTGCATTAACAAGCGGCTTTTTTATATCAAGACAATGCCCAAAAAGGCTACTTCTTTTTGGCCAATTCCCAGTAATAATCCGGCTCACCTTTTTCGATGCCTTCCGGTGCCAGCTGCAACCAGTAAGCAGGGGTTACCAGCTTATCGCTTAGTGTTTTCAAACGCAGCTCATACACGTAAATCACCGGATTAAACAACAGATCGGTTACCCACAAGGTGAATAATTCTTCCGGCTGTGTCTTGTTTTCGTTGTCGTCCTTTTCCGTTTTGTCCAAAACATTCTTTTCCACTTTCACCTCGAAACCATTGTGTTCCAACAGTTTTTTCAGAAATTCCATCCGTCCGGACGAAAGGCCCTCTTCCACCATCCGGCATGAAATACCATCGATTATTTTTTCTTTATGAGCTCCCGAATTTAAAGGCATAAGGCATCCGAATTTTAAAATAAAACAGCACTTAACGACATAATGTATTCAAATATTCCGCTCAGAAACCCGACGGCAAAAATCCCCAAGGCACAGATCACCAAGCTGATCCGCATGGGAAACGAACTTTTAAAAAAAGCGATGGGTTGGTCGGATTTATCGATAAACATGGACTTGACCACCCGCAAATAGTAGTACAACGAAACGGTGGCATTGAT
>CAYYRE010000144.1:0-4946 GCA_964473895.1 uncultured Lentimicrobiaceae bacterium
AAACAATTGCCGGATAATGACTATCATCGGACGGTGGCGTGACTGTGCATAACCACTTTATTTATAAAAATCAAAAAGAGTTTCTTTCATGAAAACCATTTCTTCCTTGTTCGGAACAAAGTATCCCATTGTCCAGGGGGGTATGATCTGGTGTAGCGGATGGGAGTTGGCTTCGGCGGTAAGCAATGCAGGGGGGTTGGGGCTTATCGGTGCCGGGTCGATGCATCCCGAGACCCTTGAAACACACATTCGGAAATGTAAAAAGGCTACGGATAAACCTTTTGGTGTGAACGTCCCGTTGCTCTATCCCCAAACGGAAGAGATCATAAAAATTATTGTGGACGAAAAGGTCCCGGTTGTTTTTACCTCGGCAGGAAATCCGAAAAAATATACCGGGTTTTTAAAAGAAAAAGGGATAACAGTAGTCCATGTGATTGCAAACCTTAAGTTTGCGCTGAAAGCACAAGATGCCGGTGTTGATGCTGTGGTGGCTGAGGGTTTTGAGGCGGGAGGGCATAATGGGTTTGAAGAACTCACTACCTGGGTTTTACTCCAATTGCTTGCCGGTAAAGTGAAAATTCCGGTCATTGCTGCCGGTGGCATCGGCTCCGGTGCCGCCATGTTTGCTGCACTGGCCCTTGGAGCCGCCGGGGTGCAAATCGGTAGTCTGTTTGCCGCTTCAAAAGAATCTTCAGCCCACGAAGCATTCAAAAAAAAGATTCTCGCTGCAGGCGAAACCGATACTTACCTCGCCCTAAAAAAACTGGTGCCGGTGCGTTTGCTCCGCAATCCTTTTTCTGAAAAAGTTTTTACAAGCGAACAAAACGGGGCTTCCCAAGATGAACTTTCCCGATTGCTGGGCAAAGGCAGGGCCAAAAAGGGAATGTTTGAGGGAGATGTCATTGATGGCGAACTCGAGATCGGACAGGTGGTCGCCCTGATCAATGAGGTGAAACCGGTCCGGCGAATTGTGGATGATTTGGTGGAAGAATTCAACCGTGTGGCACAAAAGATGAATGGGATAAAACTGTAAAACCGCCGGGTTGCCTGCCTGAATGAAGCTCCGAAATTTAGAATCAGTTCAAAACATTTATTCCGTAAATTTGAAAGCAGACAATTATAGTTTCATCTTTTAAAAATAGTAACATGAATTTTGAATTTACGGAAGAACAGCTCATGATTCGCCAGGCAGCAAGAGACTTTGCCCAGCGCGAGCTGTTACAGGATGTCCTGGAAAGGGATGAAAAAGCCATATTTCCTGAAAACCATGTAAAAAAACTGGCTGAATTGGGTTTCCTTGGCATGATGATTCCCCCCGAATACGATGGGGGCGGAATGGATACGGTATCTTATGTCCTGGCTATGGAAGAAATAGCCAAGGTCGATGCCTCGGTGGCCGTGATCATGTCGGTTAATAATTCCCTCGTTTGTTACGGGCTGAATCGTTTTTGCAATGAAGAACAAAAACAAAAATACCTGAAACCGCTGGCCCGGGGTGAAGTACTTGGTGCCTTCCTTTTGTCGGAACCCGAAGCCGGGTCGGATGCCACCCATCAATATACTTCGGCCGAAGACAAAGGCGATTATTATCTGCTCAACGGTACCAAAAACTGGATTACCAACGGCGGGTCGGCGTCTACGTATATCGTCATGGCCCAAACCCATCCCGAAAAAAGATCACACGGAATCAATGCTTTTATTGTTCCCAAAGACACCCCCGGTATTACAGTAGGTCCTCATGAAAACAAAATGGGAATGCGGAGTTCCGACACCCATTCGGTCATGTTTCAGGATGTGAAAGTCCCCAAAGAAAACCGTATCGGGGAGGATGGTTTCGGCTTTAAATTTGCCATGATGGTGCTCGAGGCCGGCCGTATCGGTATTGCTTCGCAGGCCCTCGGTATTGCTTCCGGTGCTTTCGACAGGGCCGTGGCTTATGCCAAAGAACGCAAAGCTTTTGGTACCGAAATTATTAACCACCAGTCGCTGGCGTTTAAACTGAGCGATATGGCTGTGAAAATTGAAAATGCCCGGAACCTCTGCCTCAAAGCAGCCTGGCTGAAAGATCAGCATAAGCCCATTACGGTGGCCAGTGCCATGGCCAAACAGTATGCTGCCGATATTGCCATGGAGGTTACCACCGAAGCGGTTCAAATCCACGGAGGTTACGGTTATGTGAAAGAGTATCACGTGGAACGCCTTATGCGCGAAGCCAAGTTAACCCAGATTTACGAAGGAACTTCCGAAATTCAGAAAATCATCATTTCGAGAAGCATTGCCAAAGGGTAATCCGGTGTGGGACAGGAAGAAAAAACTGTTCAACTTTTTCCTGTCTCATATTTTTTAGCCTAATGAAACCTTTGCCGGTTTATCCCATTTGTTTTCCTGCTTTAACAGTCCGCCTAGGCGGACGGCTTAACCTTTGCTCCTGAATTTATTCAGGGTACCTATCTGTTTATGAGCCAAATATCGTCTGTCTTTGGAGGACAGCTCAACCATTAACCATGCATTTTTTCATGGCATTCTTCCAGTGCCAAGCTACTTTGGTATCATCAAATATTGCCGGGTAAAAATCCCTTCCGTTTTTTGCTTTCAGATGGCTCCTTTGGAGTGTCAATGGCAACATCTGAAAGAGCCGGATGTCTATTTATTAGTAGTCCGCCTTGGCCGACGACTCAACTTTTACCCATGAATTTATTCATGGTTCCTATCGGTTAATGACCCAAATATCAAAAAGTCCCCCTTGGGCGGACGACTTAACCAATTAGCCGTTTCCAAAAGAAAAACCGGTGAAGAAAAATTTCTCCACCGGTAGGGACTAAAGAATGATTAAAAAGATTTATTGATTGGCCTTCATCTCTTTGACTGCTTCAATCAATTGCGGGATTACTTTAAAAGCATCCCCCACAATACCGTAATCGGCCGCTTCAAAAATGGGAGCCTCGGGATCTTTGTTCACAGCGATAATGTATTTCGAAGAGCTTACACCACCAAGGTGC
The DNA here is from genome assembly GCA_964473895.1 of uncultured Lentimicrobiaceae bacterium. Classification (GTDB taxonomy): domain Bacteria; phylum Bacteroidota; class Bacteroidia; order Bacteroidales; family F082; genus Sulfidibacterium. The sequence continues at coordinate 3,000 of CAYYRE010000144.1, forward strand.
TGGATAGCTCCCGAGATGCCGAAAGCAAGGTAAGCATTGGGGGCAATAATTTTTCCGGTTTGTCCCACATGTTCTTCGTGAGGACGCCAGCCTTCATCGGCCACAGGACGCGAACAAGCCAGTCCGGCACCCAGCAGGTCGGCCAGTTCTTCCAAACCACCCCAGTTTTCCGGGCCTTTCATACCACGACCGCCCGAAACCACAATTTCGGCATCGGTTAACAGCACTTTTCCGGTAATCAGATGCGTGTCTTTGATAACAGTTTTGAATTCTTCGTCACCGATTTGCGGGTCAAAGGTTTCGATGGTCACATCCACCGGATTCTCCACGATGTCGTAAGAATTGGGAGCAAAAGTAATCACCTTTATGTCCGTTTTAATTTGGACATTGGCAAAAGCCTTGCCGGTAAATACTTTTTTGCGTACAACAAACGGGTCAACACTGACCGGAAGACCGGTAACACCCGATACCATACCGGCATTCAAAATGACCGAAACACGGGGAGCAATGGCTTTACCTTCGTTGTTGTGGGCAAAAATAACCACTTTGGCTCCATCGCTTTGGGCCGCTTTGGCAATGGCATCAGCCAGCGCCTTGTTGTCCAGCGATTCAAACCGGTCGTCTTGTACATTCAGCACCTTGTTGGCGCCGTATTTTCCCAACGATTTTAATTCTTCATCAGCCACATGGCCAATGGAAAGGGCCGTAACGCTGCTTCCCATCTCTTTGGCGATGGCAGCGGCAAAAGATACGATCTCATAAGTGAGTTTTTTAAATTTACCGGCCCAGTTTTCTGTATATACTAATACTGACATTTTTTCTTCTTTTAAAGGTTAAAAAATCAAACTATATAACTTTGGCTTCTTCATGCAACAGCCTAATGAGCTCTTTAGCATTCTCTTCATCCACCATTTTACAGGCAGCTTTCGGAGCCGGTAGTTCGTACGACAGAAACTCGGTACGGGCTTCTGCTTCCACAGGAGGAACCACATTCAATGGTTTTTTACGGGCCATCATAATTCCCCGCATGGCCGGTATTCTCGGATCAATGGCAATTCCTTTCTGTACAATCGCCACCAGTGGGGTGGGAATGCTTAATGTCTGCGAACCGCCATCTATATCGCGGTGGATAACCAGTTCGCCGTTTTCAATGTCAATACCCGAAACAGCTGACACCGAGTTGATCCCCATGAGTTCGGCCAACATGCCGCCAACACCCGAACCATTGTAATCAGAAGCTTCAATACCGGCCAAAATCAAATCATAATCTTTGGCTACCTCGGCCAACTGATGGGCAACAAAATAAGCATCCAAAGGTTCGGCATCAATACGGATGGCATCATCGGCTCCCACGGCAAGTGCTTTACGCAGCGTAGGTTCGGTAATCTTTGTGCCCACATTGGCCACCGTTACTTTTTCAACTTTTCCTGCATCTTTGAGTTCCATGGCACGGGTAAGCGCCAGTTCGTCCCACGGATTAATGATCCATTGTACCCCGGTGGAGTCAAAGGCTTTGTTGTCCGCGGTAAACCTGATCTTTGTTGTCGTATCAGGTACGTTACTAATCAATACCAGAATTTTCATGATGTAATCTTTTTAGTTGTCCGTTTATTTTGCACAAATATCGGTAAAAAATCTTAAAATATTACGCATGCGAACTAATTTTTAAGAAAAAATAAGAATTTTTACTCATTTTAGATTACGCTTTTCCAAGATGTACCCGTTTCGGAAAACCTCGGAGGGATGGGCGGATTTTAAGTGTGGAATACCCTGGGGATTTGTTCTGTTTATCTTCATCTTTTGGGCGGCCGGGCGCACTATCCGGCGTAGCGTATTCGGGGGCGCCGTGCATCTGTAGGCGGTGCGTGGGCTTCCACAGGTCGCCTCCGCCCGCCAACAGTTGCAGGGTACCCCCTTCATCCGGCTACTGCCTTCTATTGCTGCCGC
>CAYYRE010000144.1:5046-8026 GCA_964473895.1 uncultured Lentimicrobiaceae bacterium
TCTTCCATGAGTTCAGGTACCCGTGCGGCTCCCACACGGTTTTTGGCTGCTTTTATAACCTTTACTCTTTTGATGATGCCCGAGGTATGGATTTCAATTTCATCCCCTTCATTAATCTCGCGCGAAGGTTTGGCGTGCACGCCAGCAATTTTTACTTTTCCTCCCTTACAAGCTTCTGCAGCTTGCGAACGGGTTTTAAACAACCGTACGGCCCAAAGCCATTTGTCTAACCTGACATGCGACATATCCGGTTATTTTTGTCTGAAATACAATTGGATGGGTACTCCTGTAAAGTCGAAATGTTTCCGGATTTGATTTTCCAAAAAACGTTTGTAAGGATCTTTCACTTCGTCCGGGAGGTTACAAAAAAATGCAAATTGCGGTGTGCGTGTTTTTAGCTGCGTGATATATTTTATCCGGATATACCTCCCGCGCGAAGCCATCGGATGCGGATTTTCCTCGATAATGGGCAGAAGTAAGTCGTTTAGTTTGGATGTGGATATGCGCTTGCTCCGTTTCACATATATTTCTTCCGCATAATTCAACGCTTTGAAAACACGTTGTTTTTCTTTTACCGAAACAAAAACAATCGGGACATCATTAAAGGGTGCAATCCTTTGCCGGATGGTTTTCTCGAATTCAAGATGGGTGTTGCTCGATTTGTCTACCAAATCCCATTTGTTTACCACAATAACAATTCCTTTACGGTTTTTTTCTGCAAGGTGAAAAATATTAACGTCTTGTCGGTCAATTCCCTGGGTGGCATCAAACATTACCAAACAAACATCTGCATTTTCAATGGCCCGGATGGTACGCAAGGTCGAGTAAAATTCAATATTCTCATAAACCTTTCCTTTTTTCCTCAGCCCGGCAGTGTCCACCAGCATAAAATCATGGCCAAATCCTTTAAATGGTGTGTAAATAGAATCGCGGGTTGTTCCGGCAACCGGCGTGACAATGTTACGCGTGTCGCCTATCAAGGTGTTGATGAGCGAGGACTTCCCCACATTGGGACGTCCTATCACGGCAATCCGCGGAATATCCGAAAAGGTTTCTTCCTGTTCCGGTTTCTTAAAATCCTTGACCAACTCATCCAAAAGTTCTCCCGTACCACTGCCGTTGATAGACGAAATGGGAAATACCTCGCCCAATCCCAATGCGTAAAATTCACTGACAATGGTGGCAAGGTTGGGTGTGTCCACTTTGTTGGCGGCAATAAAAACTTTCTTGCCCGAACGCCGCAGCAGTGCTGCCACATCTTCATCCAACGGATGAATCCCTTCACGGGCATCCACTACAAAAACAATGGCATCGGCCTCATCTATGGCAAAAAGCACCTGTTTTCGAATCTCTTCTTCAAAAACATCATCGGAACCTTGTACAAATCCTCCCGTATCAATAACCGAAAATTCTTTTCCGTTCCAATCGCTTTTCCCGTAAATCCGGTCGCGTGTTACGCCGCTTACCGATTCCACTATGGCGGTTTTCGACCCGACAAGCCGGTTAAAAAGGGTGGATTTTCCCACATTGGGACGACCTACTATGGCAACGATATTGTTCATGAGTTCAATTTTTTGCAAAAATAAGCCAATATACAACAAGATAGAATATTTTATCCGGCTTGGCATTTTACTTCGTATAAAATGTTCCGGATATGTGTGGTTTCTTTATGCTTCCACCCTAAAAGGAATGTTTCATTGGATAAGCCTGTTGATTCGGGCTTGTCAGGATTAAACTTTTAACGTCTTTATTATGAGCGCTTTTCTGCTTAGCTTCTCATTGTTCATATCCGAATTGTCCCAGTAGCTTGTCGTTGTTACGCCAGTCTTTGTTCACTTTAACCGAAAGTTGGAGGAAGATTTTTTTCTCGAAAAACTTTTCCATTTCCTCACGGGCCATGGTGCCTGTGCGTTTTATGGCTCTTCCCTGGTGTCCCAATATGATTCCCTTTTGTGACTCGCGTTCCACAAAAATATAAGCATGTATTTTGATCAGTTTTTCATCTTCTTTAAAAGAGTCAATGGCTACTTCCACTGAATAAGGAATCTCTTTTTTGTAATTCAGGAGAATTTTTTCGCGAATCATTTCCGATGCGAAAAAGCGTTCTGTTCGGGTAGTAAGCTCATCTTTTGGGTAGTAGGGCGGAAACTCGGGGAGCTTGTCCAGGATGGTGTCAAAAACTTTATCGATATTAAATTTGCGCAAAGCCGAAATGGGGATAACTTCAGCCCGGGGGAGCCTTTTTTCCCAATAGGCCAGGTCTGTTTCCACCGTTTCCTGGTCCGAAAGGTCGATTTTATTAATGAGTACAATGACCGGTATTTCTGAACGTTCAATCCTGTCAATAACAGACTCTTCTTCAAATTTTAGCCCCGGTTCGGTCATGAGAAGTATGATGTCGGCATCAATTAAGGCCGTTTCGATATATTTGTTCATGTACTCATGCATTTTGTAAGCGGGGTCTCGCACAATTCCCGGGGTATCGGAATATACGATCTGAAAGTCTTCGCCGTTTACAATTCCCATGATGCGATGACGTGTAGTTTGCGCTTTTGAAGTAATTATGGAAAGTTTTTCGCCTACTACGGCATTCATTAAAGTGGATTTTCCCACGTTGGGATATCCTATAATATTGACAAAGCCTGCTTTATGTGACATAAAAATTTTTTAAAAAAAATTTGCGTGACAAAGAAACAAAATATATCTTTGCACTCCCATTTAAAAACATGGGAAACGTTCAAAGAAATATTGCGGGGTGGAGCAGTGGTAGCTCGACGGGCTCATATCCGCCGGTGGCGGACGTAGGTTCGTTTAAGGTACTTGCTCCGACAAAAGACGTTCAAAGAAATATTGCGGGGTGGAGCAGTGGTAGCTCGACGGGCTCATAACCCGTAGGTCGTAGGTTCGAATCCTGCCCCCGCTACTAAGGAAAAGGCTGTTGGAGAGATTCAACGGCCTTTTTTTGTTTACAATTTTACGT
>CAYYRE010000145.1:0-8001 GCA_964473895.1 uncultured Lentimicrobiaceae bacterium
AGAATGGCCGGAATGACCAGCGATTTCCACCGGCGTCCGACGGCCATGGCGGCAGCCGTTGTCGGGCCTCCCATGTTGGCATTGGAAGCAATTACGATTTCAGCCAGGTCGAGATTAAAGAGCCGGCCGAAAACCAGAATAAAGATAAGATGGACCAGTAAAATAAGTCCGGCAAACAAAAATAAAATGGGTCCCACTTTTAAAACAATGAGGATGTTAGCGCTGGCACCGATGGCTGCAAAAAATATCTGCATCAGGAAGGTTCCGATTTGGTCAGCCCCTTTGATGCTGTTCATTTGTTTAGGGAAAAGGGTGGCTGTGAGCACGACCAAAAGCGTGATGATCAAAATGGCGCTTCCGCGGATACCAATCAGGTCTTGCAAATAAAAACTGATGGCTGCCGAAAAAAGGCCGATACTCAAAGCTTTCCCCATGTCAAGCAGGTTGGGATTTTCGTAATTTTCTTCCAAAATTTCGGCTGTATTGATTTCTTTTTCTGCCTCTTCCTGATGTTTGTTTTTAAAATGTTTTTTCAGGAAACCGATCCCCGGAAGGGCAAACAAAATAAGAAAATAGAGCGTCATGACAAGATTGTCGGCAGCCACTCCGGCGGTCAGTAGGTCGCTGGAATGAAAATGTAAGGCTTCGGAAGTGGCCACGTAGTTCATAGAACCGCCGATGTAGGTGGAACAAAAAATGCCTGCCAGTTTCCATCCCTCTTCTCCCAATGGGATGGTTTTAAAGGCAATAATGGTTCCTGCAATAGTCCCTACACTGCCAATGGCAAAAGCTATGAGCGTAGGGCCTGCCTCTTTGATAATACGGCGGATATTGGCTTTGAAAAGCAATAAGGGAACGGCCAGCGGAACCAGATACGACCATACGATATCATATGTGGACGATTGGGTGGGGATAATGGTCAGGTTAGACAGTATAAAGGTGGTGAGTATAGAAACCACCACTGCCGAGAGTTTACTGCCCCATTTGGTGTTTTGTTCGGCCCAAATACCAAAAGTAGCTGCTATGATTAATACGGCCCAAAGCATCCATGCCTGGTTGGGCCCAATGAGCGGTTGTTGGAACATATTAAAATTTTGCCCGCAAATGTAGGGTAAATTTCAAAGAAACAAAAAGAGAGGCCGGTAGCCTAACGGAACAGAAAGTATGATGGCCGGCCAATCAACAAAAGTGTTATTTATGAAGGTATTGCAAGGCATTCAGGGCAGCTACGGTACCATCGGCCACGGCGGTGGTAATTTGGCGATACCGTTTGGCACGGCAGTCTCCCGCGGCAAAAACTCCCTCAATATTGGTTTGCAGATTTTCATCCGTAACGATTTCATTCCATTGGTTAAGTTTTACGGGACCGTTCTGCAAAGTCTGTGTATTGGCCTCATACCCGATAAAAATAAATACCCCGTCAATATTTTTGCTGAAAACTTCCCCGGTTTTCAAATTTTTGTATTTCACGCCCTTCAGGCTTTCGTCGCCGTAGAATTCCGTGATATGGGCTTCCATGATAAAATCGATTTTGGGATGAGCTTTGGCTTCTTCCACGGCGTGTTCAAATGCCTGAAAATGGTCGAATTCGTGCAAAATGGTCACTTTGCGGGCATATTTCGTCAAAGCGACCGCTTCTTCAAGGGCCGAATTGCCACCCCCCACCACAATGATTTCCTTATCCTGAAAGAAGTCGCCATCGCAAGTGGCACAATAGGAGATGCCCCGGCCTTTGAATGTGTCTTCGCCGGGTACATTGAGCATGCGTGAGCGGCCGCCGGTCGCCAGGATAACAACAGGGGCGGTAACTGTTTCCCCTTTGTCCAGTATGATTTCTTTTGTTTTGCCCTCCAGCCGGATGTGGGATATTTTTACATTTGATTTTAGGATGCATCCGAAACTTTTGGCCTGTTTTTTCATGGCCGAAGAGAGTTGGTATCCGCTGATACTTTCTATTCCGGGATAATTGGCAATTTCGTATGTCAGGACCATTTGACCGCCGGGCATGCCCGTATCGAGGATAAGCGTCTTGGCTTTGGACCGGCCGAGGTAAATTCCTGCTGTCAGCCCTGCGGGGCCACCTCCTAATACAATCACGTCGAAAGAGTTGTCCATAATTTTAGAAATTTACACATGGAAACGGAAAAGCCTCCGTTTCCATGCATGAAACCGAACCGGTTCTTTATTTAAATTCCCTGTTTAAGATTTCGGTAATCTGTTCTTTGGTTTGGATGCTGCTGGTAGCTGCCACCACTTTTCCGTTTTTGTAGTAAACGGTAAAAGGCAGTCCCATAAAACCGCGGCATTCGGGAAGTTCGCGAATCACCCGGGCTTCCGGGTTATCAAACAGCATGTCACGGAATTCCACATGGGGATATTCCTCCTGCAGCTCTTCCATGATGTCGTACACCGGAACACACATGGGCCCCATACGGCCACAGCAAACCATTACATTTTCATGATCTTTTAAAATTTGATTTAACTCGGCTTCGCTGACAACGTGTTTTAAATTTGTGGGTAATACCATTTTTCTGTTTTTTTAAAGTGAAACATGTTGCCCTATAATCATAAATTATGCCATGCCGGAAAGTTGCGAAAAATTTCACAGACAAACAAAGTCATTCTAAACAGATAATTTTTTATCGATTTGTTTCGTTACCGTTTCCTGCGTGTTTGTCAGTCGTTTGGTTCGTTTACAGACTGAGGCTGCGGGCCATTTCTGCCAAATAATGGTCCAGTTGTTTTCTCCGGTACTGCATGACCCAGCGGGGGTGGGGCAAAGGAATGATTTCTCCGAAAAGTTTCAGCTCTTGGTTGAGCCGTTGCAGGTAAGCAAAGTTTTTCCCGTTTCCCAGGCAAAAACATTTTTGCGTCTCTATCCCAAGGGCCATTTGCCGGACCAAATTACGCACGATAAACGGTTTGAGGCTGTGTTCCAGTTGACGGTCGTCGTAGTAATTATAGTTTTTTCCGTTTTTTACAAAACCGAGGGGTGAAACGGCGCCGATGTAATAGTATTTGTAAAAGATTTGGGGACCACCCATGTTTTCGATAAGCCGGTAGATAAAGTCTGATGAAAGTTCCGGTTTCTTTTCCAACGCATGGTCAATTCCACACGAAGTTTCCAGCCGGATGGGGTCGGTAAACGGAATGCCGGTAACGCCTGCTCCGAACCTTCCCGGGTTGATGCCCAAAATGATCCGGCGGGTTTTGTTGTCGTTGTAAAATTTTTGATAAAAAGCTTTACAAACTTGCAGGGTTTCCTTTTGTAAATAAGGATTCATGACCTGGATGCCATCGGGGAGTTTTTCGTCCAGAGACAATTTTTGATAAAAATCCAGGATTCTGTCGGCAAAGGTCATACCTTGTTTTTTCTACAAAAGTAATGAAACGGGCCGATATTATGAAAACTATTGTAATGCAAATAAAATCAGTTCGTTACAACCTGATCGGCAATTTTAAGTGAATTACGTAAACCGGGCTGGTGAATTTACGGTTTTTGCAGGAAGCAGCCGGAAATCGTTGGGAATTTTGTCCCGAGATGGGCTGTGTATTTGTGTCAAACAACTGTTTTGCAGGGGTATGGGGCTGTTGTGGTTGGTTTGCTTTCGGGGCCGGTAAAAAATGTGTATCTTTGAAAGAAAATGAGAAAGCGGTAATGATAATCTCTAATTTTGTACCACAAACAACCCGCTAACGGGAAGTTATTAAGTTAATTAAAACAAGTAAGATGAACCTGAACAATATTATGAACGACCTGGAGAAAAAACATCCGGGTGAAGTTGAATTTTTACAAGCAGTACGCGAAGTACTGGAATCCATCGAAGAGGTGGTAAATGAAAACCCCCAATTTGATTCGGCCGGTATTATTGAGCGGTTGGTGGAGCCCGACCGTGTCCTTATGTTTAAAGTGCCCTGGATTGATGACAACGGAAACGTGCAAATGAACCTCGGTTATCGTGTGCAGTTCAACAATGCCCTGGGGCCTTACAAAGGAGGCCTTCGTTTTCACCCGAGTGTTAACCTGAGCATCTTGAAATTCCTTGGGTTTGAGCAAATCTTTAAAAATGCATTGACCACTTTGCCCATGGGCGGTGGGAAAGGCGGATCTGATTTCAATCCAAAAGGCAAATCGGATAATGAAATCATGCGTTTTTGCCAGGCGTTTATGCTGGAGTTGTGGAAAGTGATTGGCCCGGAGACTGATGTGCCTGCCGGCGATGTGGGCGTGGGTGGTAAGGAAATAGGATACCTGTACGGTATGTATAAAAAACTGGCCCGCGAAAATACCGGGGTGCTCACCGGAAAAGGCCTGGGTTGGGGCGGCAGTTTGATTCGTCCCGAAGCCACTGGTTTCGGCGGTGTTTATTTTACCAAAGAGATGCTTGCCATGCAAGACGAAACCTTTGAAGGCAAAACCGTTGCCATTTCCGGTTTCGGTAACGTGGCCTGGGGCGTCGCCCTGAAAGTAAATGAACTGGGTGGAAAAATTATTACCATTTCCGGTCCTGATGGCTATATTTACGATCCGGAAGGTATTTCGGGCGAAAAGATTGAATACATGCTTGAGTTGCGTGCCTCTAATCAGGACATTGTGGCCCCGTTTGCCGAAGAGTTCCCCTCGGCACAATTTATCGCCGGAAAACGTCCCTGGGAAGTAAAATGCGATATTGCCATGCCTTGTGCCATTCAAAATGAGTTAAACGGCGATGATGCCAGACAGTTGGTTGACAACGGGGTGATGGCCGTAGCGGAAGTCTCCAATATGGGTTGTACTCCGGAGGCGGTGAACCTGTTCCATGAGAAAAAAATTCCGTTTGGCCCCGGTAAAGCCGTCAATGCCGGCGGAGTGGCTGTATCGGGTTTGGAAATGACCCAAAATGCCATGAAACTGGCCTGGACTTCCGAAGAGGTGGATGCCAAACTGCACCATATCATGTCATCCATTCATCAGGCTTGTATCCAGCATGGTACCGAAGAGGATGGCTATATTAATTATGTTAAGGGAGCCAATATCGCCGGTTTTCTGAAAGTGGCCAATGCCATGATGGACCAGGGCGTGATTTAAAAATATCAGGCAGCTTATCAATAATAGATTTCAAATTGTTTACTGACCGCTTCTACCTGAAAAGGAGAAGCGGTTTTTTTGTATCCTGTTTCCCCGATGTTTTCCATGGATTCCGGAAAAATAAAATTTAATGTTAAAAAGTTCACAAAAACAGCGGCCGGCTAAAAATCTTGTTTTACCTTTGCCGCCTATTGAATAACAACAGTGAAAGTATAAAGCCATGTTGGATTTTATAACCCGTTTGTTAACAAACGGTTACTTTGTATTGTTTTTGGTTATTGCCCTTGGCATAGCCGCCGGAAAAATGAATTTCAAAGGGGTGCGATTTGACCTGTCGGCCGTGATTTTTGTTGCTTTGATTTTCGGCTATTTTTACCATGAATTTCAGGTTGATTTTGTCTTACCGCCCATCATTCAGGATATTGGCCTGGTGCTTTTTATTTACACCATTGGTATGCAGGCCGGGCCATCTTTTTTTAGTGCTTTCAGGGAGCAAGGCATTCGGCTTATGGTACTTGCTGCCATCATTGTGGTGACCGGGGCAGCCCTTGCAGTGGGTATTTCTTTTTCGTCGGGTATCAGTATGCCCCTGATGACAGGGTTGTTTACGGGAGCTTTGACTTCCACCCCCGGGTTGGCGGCTGCCATTGAAGCTTCGGGTTCTCCGTTGGCTTCCATTGGATATGGAGTGGCTTATCCCTTTGGGGTATTGGGTGTTATTCTTTTTATTAAGGTCAGCCCGAAGATCTTTCGTGTTGATGTATTGCAGGAAGAGGAACGTTTCAAAAAACAAAGCCGTGCTTCTGTGCCGGCCATCAAAAACCGCACTTTTGTTGTAACCAACGAAAATGTGGATGGCAAAAGTTTGGCGCAACTGAATATCCGGTCGATGACCAAAGCCAATATCTCCCGTATCATGCGTCCATCGGGTGAATTGGTTGTTCCGGCACCGGAAGTCCCTGTTTTTACAGGTGATCTTGTTAAAGCGGTGGGAACGGAAAAAGCCTTGCAACGTGTGGAGGTTCTCTTGGGCAGACCCACCCAAAAGATAATTCCGCAAAGCGGAAACCTTGAAATAAAATGGTTTGTGGTGAGCAATGAACATGTGGTGAACAAAAGTTTGGCGGAGCTCAATCTGATGGAAAATTACCATGCAACCATTACCCGTATCCGGCGTGCAGGCATTGAGCTAACCCCCATGCCTTCCACTAAACTCCGGTATGGTGACAAGGTGTTGATTTCTGTTTATAAAGGAAATGTGAAGCAGTTGTCCGGTTTGCTGGGTGATAGTTTAAAACATATCTCCGAAACCAGCTTTTTGCCTGTGGCCGTTGGTATTGTCCTGGGAATTCTGTTGGGCTCCATTGAATTTCCATTGGGAGGTCTGCATTTTAAACTTGGACTTACCGGTGGTGTTTTGTTGACGTCGCTGTTTTTGAGTTGGAAAGGAAAAACCGGTCCGTTGGTTTGGAACTTATCCGGGCCGGCCAACCAGTTATTGCGTCAAATGGGACTGTTGCTTTTCCTTACCCCGGTAGGTATCCGTGCCGGTGAGCATTTAACATCCGCTTTGGCACAACATGGTTTCAGTTTGTTTGCCTATGGTATGCTCATTACCCTTGTTCCTATGGTGGTAGCCACTTTCGTGGGAAAACAGTTTTTGAAAATCAATTTCTTGTCCCTTATGGGGGCTCTCACCGGTGGAATGACCTCTACGCCGGGTTTGAGTGCTGCCGAATCGATGACCGAAACCGAAGCACCACAACTTGCTTATGCTGCTGTTTATCCTTTTTCGTTGGTATTGGTTATTATCGTGGCCGAAATCATGTCATCATTGGCATAACCGGGTCTTTTGTTATATGCGATCTGCCGGTTGGTAAAACAAACCGCGTTTTTCCCGAACCGATGTTATCTTGTTTTCATGTTCCAGTACATCAAGGTATTTATTGATTTCGTTGATGTGGATGCCGAGAATTTTGTGCAGGTCTTCCAGTGTGCAAGGGCGCCGTTGGATGGTCTCCAAAATGGCAGATTCGGTATCATTGCGGTACGAAACAATTTTTTTCCGGTCTGGGGCGGAGGCAATGATCTTTACCCCGGGAAGATTCCAAAAATCCACAATGTGCTGCAATTCGCTGCGGGTAGCCGCCCGTATGTTTTCTACCGTACCGGGCCGGTCCAGCGTGTTGAGTTGAATTTCATCCGGATGGATGCTGATAAAAGCTTCTTTGAGGGCTTTCAGGTTTTCCTCGTTGTCGTTTAATCCCGGTATAATGAGCACTTCTAACCATATTTTGCCCCGGTATTCGTTGCGAAAATCCACAAGGCCCCGAATATATTCTGCAAGGTTCAGTTTGTGCCAGGGACGGTTGATTTTGCGAAAAGCAAGTTCTTCGGCAGCATCCAGCGAAGGGAGTACTACATCGGCGGCAAGCAGTTCCTCGCGGACTTTTTTATCGTTGAGCAAAGTGCCATTGGTGAGTACGGCTACCGGAATGTTGCTGTGGGCTTTGATAAATTGTAAAACATCCCCCAACCGGCTGTTGAGCGTGGGTTCGCCCGATCCCGAAAAAGTGATGAAATCGGGATGGGGACTGTGGGTAAAATAATGGGAGAGTTCTTTGGTTACTTCCTTGTACGGAATATACTCTTTGCGTTCGGTGGTCAGCAGCGTTGTCCGTCCGCATTCGCAATACACACAATTGAGCGAACAAACTTTGTGCGGTACCAGGTCAACACCGAGCGACATGCCAAGGCGACGCGAGGGTACCGGGCCAAAAAGATATTTATACATGATGATTCAGTTTAATAGTTCAATTATTTTTTTATATGGAATCCTTGGCGGATTAAATTTTAAATCACAGTTGTTTAAAGTTTCCAAAACAAAGTAGGCTTTAACAACCTGATAAATCAGCAAATAAATATCTTTTTAT
>CAYYRE010000146.1:0-7947 GCA_964473895.1 uncultured Lentimicrobiaceae bacterium
TATTTCTTTTGGTATTCCGGTAACTACTGCCAAACCGGTAGGGTTGTTTTACAATACGGTGAGTTTGGCAGGGGCCAGTATTTCCAACATAAAAAACAAATTGCTCGATATTAAAACGGGGATTCCCATCATTATTTTTTCTTTCCTGTTTGCTGTGGTGGGAGCTTATACTTCCAAATTTGTTTCGCAAAAGTTTGTATTGGTTTTATTTATTCTCTTCCTTGTATTTTCCGGATTGATGTTCCTTTTTTTTAAGAACAAGTCGATGGAAAACTACCGGGAAGACCGGCCCTGGTTCCGGCTTTCGGCCATTGGGATAGTAGCCGGTTTTTTGTCCGGTTTGCTTGGAATTGGCGGCGGCGGGATTATCTCGCCCCTCATGTTGCTCATGGGTTTCAATCCCAAAAAAATAGCTGCCATCACCGCATTTGTGGTGCCTTTTTCGGCCTTTTCGGGGTTTGTCACCTACTGGTATATGGGCGCCATTAACTGGAAACTTTTGCTGATTGTTTCTGCCGGAGGAATTATCGGTGCTACTTTGGGAACCATTTTTATGCAAAAGAAACTGAATCCGAAAGTGGTAAAGAAAATTCTCGCAGTCATCCTTTTGGTGATGGCTGTTAAAATGATTTTTGTTATGTTGCATTGATTTTATGGAGGGGGATAAGATGAGAAAAACGGTTTCACTTTTGATTTTTGTTTTATTCATTTCAGCGGCTTTGCCGGTCGGTGCGCAAACCATTTCCGGACCGGCCGATAAAGTGGCATGGCACGGTTACACGCAGTTTTGGATGAATACCGATTTTAACCGGGGATACAACCTGGCGCTGCGCCGGTTAAAATTCTGGTTGGGTTCGGGGCCGGCTTTTTCCGACCATTGGTCGTTTAAAGTACAGGCACTGTTTACTTCGCTGGGACACGAAAAATTCTTTTTGCAGGATGTTTACGGGCAGTACCGGAACAAATCGGGTGTTTCTTCGGTCCGGTTCGGCCAGTTTACACCGCGATACAGTTTGCAGCGCACGCAACATGATTATCTGATAGCCCCCATCGAAAGGGCTATGGTGATCAACGCCTCTATCCCGGGAAGTGGTCTCGGTGTACGTGACATTGGATTGCAATACAACCTCAAGGCATACAACGGCAAAATAGAGGTAAATGCCGGTGTGTTCAATGGCTACGGAATTAAAACATACCGGTTGGGGAATACCGGTTTTATGCTCACCCATAATTTTACCTATACGATAAAACGTCCCCATGCACTTTGGAAATTGGGTTATTCGGTCATGTACCGTAAAGCAGTGGACTTGCCGCTGAAAACCATACTGCCCGATACGGTTTTGTTTACCGGAAATGATTTCAGGTTTGATGTGTATGCCCTTTTCCGCAACCAAAAACTGGATTTACAGGCCGAGTTTTCCAAAACCTATCTCAACGGATCGCAGGCTTATGGATATTATGCTTTGGCTACTGTTTATCTGAACCCGAAAAATGAATTGTATTTCTCGTTTGACCACTTTAAGGACCTTAATCCGGCGACTTCCGACCACCCCTGGTATGTTGCCGGATACAATTATTTGTTTAAAAAGCACGATCTTATGTTGACTTTGGATACCCGTTTCCGTAATGATGGCGGAAAAGTAAAAAATCTGACCAGCATGCAGTTTCAAATGTTTTTTCACTAATGGCAGTCGTTGGGTTGAATAGAAAAAGGCAGAACAGAAACGGCCGGTTGGCCGGACAACGGTTTTTCCCCCGTGAAATAAAACGGGTCAGGATGTATAACGATTTGGTAAAAACGTTCGCTGTTCTTTTGAATTTTAACTTTCTCTTTAAAAGGGGGTTAGTTTGGGCGAAACCATCTATTTTTGCCATTTTAAATTAAGCAAACCGTAAAAGCATGGATCAACTGGCAAAAAACATACTGAAAGCACGATGGCTCATCATTATTTTAACCGTTTTGCTCACTGTTTTTTTCGGCTATGAGCTTACCAAAATACGGGTCAATTCCAATGTGATCGATTCGTTGCCGGCTTCCGATTCCACGGTTTCGCTTTTTAAATCTATCGGGAAAGAATTTGGCGGAAACGAGGTGGGCGTGGTCATTGTTCAGGCAAAAAATGTTTTCCGCCCCGAAACATTAAAGGATATCCGTAAGATTACCCGGACGCTGAGTGGCTTAAAAGGGGTGGAAGCGGTGACCAGCCTGACCAATATCCTCAATTTTGATGGGGTGGGCAACGATTTTCAGGTGAAACCGTTGATCAATATGCAGGCACTTCCGCGAACGCCTCACCAGGTGGACAGTCTGAAACAGTTGGTTGTTTCCAACAAAATGTACCGGGGCAACCTGGTTTCGGCAGATGGATCGGCCAGCTTGGTGGTTTTTAAATTTTCGTCCGGCGGCAACGACGAAGCCACGGTTAAAAATGTCCAAAAAGCATTGAAAGGCCTGAAGTTGAACGAAAAAATCTATTTTGCCGGAGGTCCTTTTGTTACGGCCATGGTTTCGCGCATTATTTCCGAAGATCTCATCATCCTTATTCCCATTACCTTTTTGGTCATTTCGCTCATACTTTTTCTTAGTTTTCATTCGTTGCAAGGGGTTTTTCTTCCCATGCTTTCGGCAGGTATGTCCATTATTTGGGCATTGGGGTGTATGCCCCTTTTGGGGATGGATTTGTCTATGGTCACCAACAATGTGCCCATTATCCTGATGGCGGTGGGAAGCGCCTATACCATTCATGTGCTGAACCGTGTGAATCAATGCCGCGAAAAGGATTACGGCAAGGCGTTGCGCAAAGCACTGGGGCATATTTTTGTACCCGTATCGCTGGCTGCACTGACGACCATGATTGGTTTTGTTTCTTTTATTTTTGGTGCTTATCTGAAGATGATCCGCGATTTCGGGGTGGTTACGGCCCTCGGGACCTTTTTTGCCGCTTTGATTTCGCTGTTTTTTATCCCGGCTGTTTTGGCTGTTTTTCCCATCAAACGACCGTCCGGAGTTCCTCTGAAACCCCGGAAATCTTACCTCAACGATGTTGTTATACAGCCGTTGACCGCACTGGTTCTGAAACACCCGAAATATATCCTTACGGGATGGATTGTTGTGATTCTTATTACCGTTTCGGGTATTTTCTCTATCCGGCGCAGCGTGGATACCAGCGAATACTTTAAAAAGAATAATCCGGAACACATCGCCGAAAAAATGATGTCACAAAAATTCGGGGGTACCAAACCGGTGTTTCTGTTGTTTAGCGGGAATTTGCAAAGCCCTGAGGTACTCAAAACCATGCAAAAGGCGCAGCGCTATCTCGAAAAAAGTCCCTACATCCAAAATACGCAATCTATTGCCGATATCATTGAAAAACTGAACTTTGCCTTTACGGGAAAACATCAAATACCGGACAGTGAAGCAGCCATTGGCCAACTGTGGTTTTTGTTGGAGGGCAACGCCAATATCCGGCAACTGGTGAACGAAGACCTAAACCAGGGAATTGTGATTGCCAAATTCGACGGGAACGGGAAAAACCATGCGGCTGCCGATTTCGGCCGGTACATGCAGCCGTTTTTAAAAAAATACAGCCGCCCCGGGTGTAAAATCCAAATGACCGGAATGCCGTTTATCAATGCCGAAATGGATCAAAGCCTTTTGGAAAGTCAGATCGCCAGCCTCATTATTGCCACCGTTTTCGTTATCGGAATTGTCAGCCTGATCCTTTGGTCGTTTGGCCGGGGACTGTTGGCCAGTATCCCCATTGCGGTCACTGTGATTATTTTGTTCGGTACCATGGGTCTGACGAACATTCCGCTGAATATGGGTACGGTGTTGGTGGCGAGCATCGCCATGGGGATCGGCATCGATTACTCTATCCATTTTATTACCCATTTTCATGATGGGATAAGAGCCGGATTGAGTGTTTCCGAATCTATCCGCACCACTATGACCATTAGCGGCAAAGCCATTTTAATCAACTTTAGTTCGGTGGCCGGCGGTTTTTTGGTGTTGATATTTTCAAAACTGGTGCCCATGCAGTATTTTGGTATATTAGTTGCATTGAGTATGCTGATTTCAAGTTTGGGAGCACTTACTCTCTTACCGGTGATTTTAAAGATACGAAACAAAGGTTGAAAAAATGAAAAGAATTTGCTTGCAAAATGTTTTTAGGAAGGTCGGTTTGTTTGGCTTGTTGATTTCCGCCCCCTTTTTACTTCAGGCACAAACGCCATTGGTTATCCTGAAAAAAATGGATGCACAAGCTGCCAGTATTAAAGATAAGACGGCGCAGGTGGTGATGCAAATGATTGATAACCGGACGGGCAAAGTTAAAACACGCAAGGCGGTCCTCATGCAAAAACTGCCCTATAAAACCCTTTTCCGTTTTACCTATCCGCCATCGCAGGCAGGTATCGGAACACTGTCCCTTCCCGGAGGAATTGTTTATTTGTATATGCCGGCTTTCGGTAAACCCAAAAAAATATCCAGTATTGCCAACGGGGGTGCTTTTTCGCAATCCGATTTTTCGACGGAAGACATGGGGCCGAAAAACTGGGCCGAAAACTACCATGCCACCTTGCTCAGCACCAACGATACGGCTTATGTGCTGCAACTGATTCCCCAAAAAGCCGGACCAAAATATGCCCGGCTGGTGGTAACGGTCAATAAAAAACATTTCTTTCCGCAGCGTGTGGTGTACTACAATCAGCAGGGGCAGATAGCCCGGGAAGCGGATTACAAATATGTAAAAATCGGTAACCTGTGGACGGTGGCTGTGGCTTCCATGACCAACTTCAGCAAAGCCCATACCACGAGGATTATTAACTCGGACATCCGCTTAAACCGGGGGCTCAAAGACAGCTTATTTACCCCTGAACAATTGATGCGGGCCGATGGAAAAAATAAAAAATAAACCGTGATGAACAAAAAGAGAATACGACAAACCGGTGATGTACGCCGGGCTCAAATCAAACAGGCTGTTAAAGAGATCCTTTTTTATGAAGGGATGCATAAACTCACGACCAAAAATATTGCTGCCAGGGTGGGGATCAGCGAAGGAACGGTTTTTAAACATTATGCCTCCAAAAGAGCCATTATCGATGATATCCTGTCGGATGTAAAAACCGAACTGGTGCAACCTTTGCAGCAGATTGCATTACGAAAAACCGGGGCAGACCGCCGGCTCGAAAAACACATTTGTTACCATTTGGAATACCTTGCCCAAAACGAAGGGATTACCATTTTGTTGTTTACGGAAGCTTCGTATCAAAATGATTTGGAATTAAAACAACAGTTGGATGAAATTTTTCAACAACTGAAACAGGGGTTTATTCGGATTGTGGAAGATGGTATTGCCGCAGGACTGTGGAATAAACAGGTTTCGGTCCGCGATTTGGCCAGCCTTTACATGGGTATTCCGTTGGCCATGAATATCGAAATGTTGCTGCAGGAAGAAACGCTGAAAGAGTACAATTACTGTAAAAACATGTTAGATTTGCTTTTGCGGGTTTTGAGCAAGTAACCGGAAAGTGTTTTCCGTCAGCAGTATTTCATGTGGTGAGCGCGGAAGGGTAAAAGTATTTGAGCCCCGTTTTGCAAAAAGCATAAAAGACCTATAGAACCAGAAAATGAACGGAAAACGTTCCAACCGGTGGAAAGAGTACGGGAAGAAGGTGTATTTCTTTTTTCCGGTACGTTTGCTGTTGGGATATCTGAAAACCAACCACTTGATTCTGCTTTCCTGGCTCATCCCTTTTTTGATCATCCTTCAGCTGTTCGGTATCCGTTTTGGTCTGCCGTCGCTGTTTTTGGCACCGGAATACATGGGCAAAATAAGCGGTATGGCTTTTTTGTTTTTAGGGCTCGTTACCGGGAGTTTCATTATGGCTTTCCATATTTCCTCGTATGTGGTTATGGCGCACCGTTATCCGTTTATTGTTACGGTATCCAAACCGTTTTATATTTATGCGCTGAATAATTCTGTCATTCCGGTGGTTTACCTCATGGTGTATTTGTATCAGAGTTTCCGGTTTCAAACAGGCTACGAAATGATTGCTGTACCGCAGGTTTTATTGAATCTCTTTTCGTTTTTGGGTGGTGTGTTGTTGTTTGTTTATTTTTCTTTCGGTTTTTTCTATTTTATGGTCAGGGTTTGGCCCAAAATGATTCTTTTCAGGCTTTTGGAGCAAAATAAATTGCCTTGGCTTTCCGGTATTATTGAAAAAGATAAAAGGAAAAAAATGGAAGAAGCCCCCAAAGAAAACCGGGGGCCTTCCAAAGTGGAGTGGTATATCAGCGGCTTTTTTGCCACGGCAAAGTCTCGGGAATTCAGTCACTTCGACAAATCGTTTCTTACCAAAGTGTTTCATCAGCAGCATAAAAATGCCTTTTATTATGTTGTTCTGATCCTTGTTTTTATCGTGGTCAGGGGGTTGATCAAAGACCGGCCCGAACTGATATTGCCTGCCGGGGCCAGCCTTTTGCTGCTGTTTACCTTGGCCCTTTTAATCACAAGTTTGTTTTACATTATTTTCGGACGTTGGACTTTCTTGGCGGTAATTGTCCTGTTGCTTTCGGCAGATACGGTTTCACCTTTTACGGTGAACCGGTATAACGACAGTGCCTACGGCCTGGATTATTCCCACCGGAAGGAGGCGGTTCATCCGTTGGCACATGGGAATTTCCGTGCCGATTCGCTGAACACCGTAAAAATTCTCAACCGCTGGGCCGCAAAAAACAGGCTGCCATCCGGTAAAAAACCGAAAATGGTGATTGTATGTGCCAGTGGCGGTGGTATGAAGTTGGCCATGTGGACTTATTATTCGCTGGCTTACGCCGATAGTGTTACCCGCGGACGGCTTCTCAGGCATACCCAACTTTTTACCGGCGCTTCCGGCGGGATGCTCGGCGCTGCTTTTCTACGGGAATTGTATCTCGAAAAACAGACAGGCAAAATTAAAAAACTGCTCTCGGAGAAATATATTTCCGAAATTACCACCGACATTCTGAATCCTGTGTTTTACAGTTTTTCGATGAGTGACTGGTTTTTCCGGCTGCAGCGGTTTCATTACAATGGTCATGCCTATTATAAAGACAGGGCCTATATGTTTGAACAAACGTTGAACCGAAATCTCGGTCCTATTTTTGATAAACCTTTAGTTGCTTACCGGAAGGATGAAGAAAGTGCCCGGATTCCCATGCTTATTTTTACCCCTACCATTATCAATTCGGGCAGCCGTATGATCATTTCGCCGGTTGGTGTTTCTTATCTCACCAAAGATCCATACAGTAAATTATTGAAAAATATTGAATTTCGGTATAATTACCATGCTTTTGGCGCCGACAGTCTTCGGTTTTTGACCGCCATTCGCATGAATGCCAGCTTTCCGTATGTAAGCCCTGTGGTGGCTTTGCCCGGTAAGCCCAGGATTTCGCTTTTTGATGCCGGATTGAACGATAACTACGGTTTCCTGACTGCGTATGCTTTTGTGTTGGAATTTCGCCGCTGGATTATGCAACATACCGGTGGTGTGGTATTGGTGCGTGTTGATGAAAACGACTATCCGTTTTACGGACAAAAAGTAAATTTTACCGATCACTTGTTGCGTCCGTTGGGCACTCTCTTTTCAGACTGGCAATCTATTCAGGAAAATAATTACCTGTCGGTTATCGCTTCGTTAAAAAAAATTCTTCACGGAAAGTTTTATTTTGTCAGTTTCCGGTTCGGATCGGTCAATAAAAGGGTTTCGTTGAGCTGGCACCTCACGTTGCGTGAAAAAAATATTTTGAAACAGGCCGTTTACCTTCCGGAAAACCGTGAACAACTGGAACGTTTGGAACACCTGTTGCAATAAAGTTGTTTAAAGTTTGATTAAAAATATCTTTATAATACATTATAAATCAGCAAATAAATTCCGAATATTCCCCTTTTGGAAGAGCCTGTCCCG
>CAYYRE010000147.1:0-7813 GCA_964473895.1 uncultured Lentimicrobiaceae bacterium
ATTTTTTATCCCATCCTGGGATTCGGAAAGGCAGAATATATTGGTCCTGCCGGCGAACCCAAGGTGGAGGAAATAGAGGTGTAACTCCTATTTTTCGGGGGCAACCAGCTTAAACCCAATGCCGTGCACGTTGATTAGTTCCACGGAAGGATCTTCTTTTAGAAATTTCCTGAGTTTGGTAATGTAGACGTCCATCGACCGGGCGTTAAAATAGCTGTCATCCTGCCATATCTTGTTCAGGGCAACAGTACGGTCCAGCACTTCGTTCAGGTTTTCGCACAACAAGCGGAGCAATTCGGTTTCTTTGGATGTCAATTTGTTTTCGGTTTTACCGATTTTCAGTAATTGCCGGTCGTAATCGAAAGTATATTTCCCGAATTTAAAAATGGAATTGACGTGTTTATGACTTGCTTGCGTTGTGCGGCGCAAAATGGCTTGTATCCTGAGGAGCAACTCTTCCATGCTGAACGGTTTGGTAAGGTAATCATCGGCACCCAATTCAAATCCCTGGATTTTGTCTTCCTGCATCGTTTTTGCCGTCAGGAAAAGCAATGGTATTTTTTTATCCAGTTTTCTGATTTCTTTGGCCAGGGTAAAGCCATCCATTACCGGCATCATCACATCCAAAATGGCAAAATCGAAATCTCCTTTTTTAAAAGCATCCAATGCCAGTTTACCGTTTTCGCAAAGGGTGGCTTCGTAACCTTTGGCTTGTAGATAAGATTTCAAGATACTGCCAAGGTTTTTATCATCTTCTGCAAGCAGAATGTTTGTTTTCTTTTCTTTCTTTTCCATGGTTTACAATTTTTCGTTTGGTAAATATATGTGGAAAACAGAACCTTTCTCCAGTTCCGAATCTACGGTAATCTTTCCTTTATGTTGTTCGACAATGGCTTTGACATAACTCAGGCCTAAGCCGAAACCTTTAAAATTGTGTACATTTCCGGTATGTACGCGGTACAGCTTGTCGAATATTTTGCTTTGGTTGGCTTTGCTGATGCCGATGCCGTTATCGGCAATATCCACCAAAATACCCTCTTTCAGATTGCGGGTACTCACCTGAATCACCGGGGCGTTCAGGTTGTATTTTATGGCATTGTCCAGCATGTTGACAAACACATTGGTCATGTGCACCCTGTCGGCCAGTACCATACTGTTTCCGGCCTGGAAATCAACGTTGATCTGCCCGCCTTTGCTTTCGGCATTAATCTTTTTGGCATTCACGGCATTTGTCAGTATTTCGTGAAGGTCCACGGTTTCTTTGTGAAGTTTTAACCTGCCGCTTTCGATGGAAGCCGAACGCAAAATATGCTCGGCCATGGTGCGCAGCCGTTTGTTTTCTTCATCAATCACACTGATGTAATTGTTATACAGCTCATCCGATTTCTGTACATCCTTGTCCCTCAGGGCTTCACAAACCAGCGAAATGGTGGAAATGGGTGTTTTGAATTCGTGTGTCATGTTGTTGATGAGGTCGTTTTTCATTTCCGATAGCTTCTTTTGCCGGTTGATAACTACCAGGCTAAAAGACAAAGAACCTATGATAATGAAAAACAGACCGATGGATACAAACAAAAGCTTGTAAAGTTTTTTCAGAATAAAAAGATGCTCCTCCGGGAAGTAAATGAGCAGTTTCAAGGGAAATTCGATGTCATCGTTCAACGGCGAAAGGTTATAAACAAAACTTTTGCTGAGCAATTCCACCGGATATTTTCCTGTTTTTTGCAGGATCATCGAATTGGTGATGGGCTTATAAATGCCAAATTCAAATTTGGTTTTTATGTTTTTTTCCAGCAATGCATTCCGGATCAACGAGTCGATCAGGTTTTTGTGCCGGGTAAAAAATTGAATATCATCCGGCTGATGAAATTTTGAGAAGAGCTTATGGTATTGGTTACTGAGCATAAGCCGTTTTTCCAGTAACCGGTTGAGGTCGTTTATGGAAGACAGAGAAAGCGATTGTGAAATCAAATCGCGGTTCAGCGAGTCAAAAAGGGCAAAGGCGCTCATGTTTTTTTTATAGAAAGCCTTGGAATTGAGATAGTAATCTTGATAACGGAGCTTGTCAATGGCAAAAACCACCCGTTGCATGGCAATGTTTACATCACGGTTAAAAACGGCCTGGCGCACCTGAACGGCATTTTTAATCCAGTAAACCTGGATGGTGAGCAGTCCGATACTCGA
This sequence comes from uncultured Lentimicrobiaceae bacterium, assembly GCA_964473895.1. Lineage (GTDB taxonomy): Bacteria > Bacteroidota > Bacteroidia > Bacteroidales > F082 > Sulfidibacterium. The sequence goes on from CAYYRE010000147.1 coordinate 2,185, forward strand.
AAGCGATACCAAAATAATAATAATTGCTGTCAGCCGTTTATTCATAGGGCAAAATTAAACCTTCATTTGATTGAAACAGAACCTTTAACAAATATTAACAAGTTTTTTTTATTTTTTTACTTGACAAACCAAAAATTCGTTGTATATTTGCATCGAACAATAGCAAGGGTAAATTTTCATAATTTTTGCTTTGTTTAAAGGGTTTTCATAATTGTTGGTTTTTGAGAGGTAAGCGTCCTGCTTACCTCTCTTTTTTTGTCTTATCTTAGCCTTCTCTTTTTTATGGCGTATGATTAAACCGGAAACAATACAAAAAATCTTCGATGCAGCACGGATCGAAGAAGTGGTAGGCGATTTTGTGACCCTCAAGCGCCGGGGGGTGAATTATATTGGTTTGTGCCCTTTTCATAACGAAAAAACCCCATCGTTTACCGTTTCGCCTGCCAAAGGAATCTTCAAATGTTTCGGATGTGGCAAGGCGGGTAATGCGGTGAAGTTTGTAATGGAACATGAGCATTACTCCTATCCGGAGGCCCTGAAATACATCGCACGGAAATATGGTATAGAGGTGGAGGAGAAGGAACTTACCTCCGAAGAAAAGCAGCAAATGGATGAAAGGGAAGGGCTGTTTGCACTCAATACCTTTATTTCAAAGTATTTCCAGCAACAACTTTTTGAGGACGAAGAAGGAAAGTCCGTCGGGTTAACCTATTTTAAGGAAAGAGGTTTTCTGGAATCAACCATCAAAAAGTTTCAGCTGGGATATGCCCGGGACGCCTGGGACGACTATTCGAAATTTGCCATAAGCAACGGCTATTCCAAAACTTTTTTGGTGAAAACAGGGTTGTCCATCGATAAGGGTGACCGGTTAATGGACCGTTTCCGCGGCAGGGTACTGTTTCCCATTCACAATCTGACGGGGAAAGTCATCGGTTTCGGCGGACGCATTTTGTCGTCCGAAAAATCCACGGCAAAATATGTCAATTCGCCCGAGTCCGAAATTTATAACAAAAGTAAAAGCCTTTACGGGATTTATTTTGCCCGCAATGCCATCGTTAAACAAGACAATTGCTATCTTGTGGAGGGCTATACCGATGTGATCTCACTGCATCAGGCGGGAATCGAAAATGTGGTAGCTTCGTCGGGAACATCCCTCACCGAGGATCAAATTAAACTCATCAAGCGGTTTACCCCGAACATCACCATTTTGTACGATGGCGATGCAGCCGGTATTAAAGCTTCATTTCGCGGGATTGATTTGATTTTGTTCCAGGGGATGAACGTGAAAATTGTTTTGTTTCCCGATGGAGAAGATCCCGACTCTTATGCCCGGAGCCATACAAGCAGCGAGCTGGAAGCGTTTATCCAAAAGGAGGCGGTTGATTTTATTAAATTCAAGACCCGTTTGCTGCTGGATGAAACCTTGGGCGATCCGGTAGCAAAAGTGACGTTGATCAAAGAGATTGTGCAAACCATTGCACACATCCCCGATGCCATCAACCGGACGGTTTATATTCAGGAGTGCAGCACTTTGATGGATATCCCCGAGCAGACGCTCATGAATGAGCTGAACAAAATGCTCCGGGCCAAATATCGAAAAGGTGCCGGTCGTCAGGCACGGGAGGAAACACCGGAAGAGCATGTCGACAAAAAAATGCTGCCCCGTCAAGCGGAAATGGATCCGCTGGATATTAGTGAACATGAGCGCCAGGTCATCCGGCTGCTTTTAATGTACGGGAACCGGCAAATTAATATTCCTGAAATTATTGAAGATGAACTGGGCAATGAAGTCCAGGAAGAACGCGAGGAAACGGTGGCAAAATTTATTTTACAAAACCTGGAGATGGACGGTATCCGTTTCGAAAATCCCCTTTATAACCAAATGGTGGATGAAGTCAAACGTCTGCTCGAAGGCGGAAGCTTGCCCGACGAAAAGTTTTTTGTAAACCACCCCGATGAAAAGCTGGCATCCGAAGCCGTTTCCATCATTGCTACGCCATATGAACTGAGTGATAACTGGGAAAAGAATAAAATTTACGTGAAAGAAGAGAAGGATGATCTGCTCAAAACCATTATCACCACACTCAACCCGTTGCGTACAAAACTCATTAGCCGTCATCTGAGAGAGATTACCGAAAAGATGAAAACCACCACCGATGAAGCCGAGATTTTTATTTTACAGCAGGAGTATTTTGAATGGAAAAAAGTAGCCAACGAAATTGACCGTGAGTTGAACCGTCCGTTTGATTATTAGCTTTCTGTCAGCTACTTAATGAGTATAGTATCTTTTAGCAGGGCCCGTGTCCTTTATTTCCCTTATTTCTTTAAATCCAGTCCAAATCTATATAATATTATATAACTAACTTGTATGTAGATAAATACCGTTAAACAGAAAGGTTTTTACGAAGGTTTTTATAAAATATTTTGCAAAAAACAAAGAAATTTAATGTTAAAATTTCACAAAAGTCAATTCTTTTTTTATTTTTGTACCGATATGCTTTTATAATTTAAATTTAATGTCTATGAAAAAATTTTTTTACGCTCTGATGTTGCTGCTTTTTGTGGCAGTTTCTTCTTTTGCACAAACAGTAAGAATAAGTGGTACTGTGACCAATGAAGAAGGACAAAGTTTACCCGGTGTTTCTATTCTGATTAAAGGGACCACGCAGGGTACGGTAACCAATACCGAAGGGAAATATTCCCTTGAAGCCAAAGTGGGAGATGTTTTACGCTTTTCGTATATCGGCTTCGATACGCAGGAAATTACTGTTGGAAAATCAAGAGTCATCAATGTGGTCATGAAATCCGGCGTGGCTTTGAATGAGGTTGTTGTAACCGGTACCCGGTTTGGTGGAAGGACCGCCATTGAAACGGCTGTGCCGGTGGATGTAATTAATGTTAAAACCATTAATAAGGTGGCGGCCCAAACCGATTTGAACCAAATATTGAATTATTCTGTTCCATCGTTTACCTCTAATACCCAAACCATTTCCGATGGTACCGATGAGGTGGATCCTGCTTCTTTGAGAGGACTTGGGCCGGACCAGGTTTTGGTATTGATCAATGGGAAAAGAAGGCATCCTTCTTCATTAATCAATGTGAATGGGACTTTCGGCCGTGGAAATGTTGGGACCGATCTGAATACGATTCCTTCGAGTGCTATATCCAGTATCCAGGTGTTGCGTGATGGTGCTGCAGCACAGTATGGTTCGGATGCCATTGCCGGTGTGATCAATATTATTTTAAAGAAAAATACCAACCAGCTTTCGGTGAACGTAACGCAGGGAGCTTATGCTTCGCGGAATTCCAATGCCCTTACCGGGGGAATTGATGGCCCGGAGACCAATGTGGGGGTAAATTACGGTATTGGTCTTGGAAAAAAAGGTGGGTTCATTAACTTTACCGGTGAATTTAATTACCGTGATTATTACAATCGTATGGGAACCTATACCGGCTCTATTTTTGATGGCTACAATGCCATTGAATGGCAAGCTTATCTCGATGGTGCCGACATTTCAAACCTTACGCTGGATCAAATCAAAAAATATTCTCAGTTGACTTCTGCATTTGATGCCACATTAAAAAACGACATCAGTAATGCCAACTCTTTGGATGATGTCCGTTCGTTGTTGACCGATGCCAACGGAAACCCCCTGGACTTTACGGAAGCCGAGCTGGCCGAAAGAGGACAAACGCGGCATGATTACATTATGCGCGTGGGACAGTCGGCTTTGCGCGGAGGGAAATTCTTTGCCAATATGTCTATTCCGTTGGATAAACACGGTACGGAATTTTATGCCTTTGCAGGGGCCAGTTACCGCCGGGGTGATGCCGCCGGATTCTACCGTTTGCCCAATCAAAACAGAACGTATACCCCTATTTATATCAATGGTTTCCTGCCTCATATTCTTACGGATATTAAAGACAAATCCATTTCTTTCGGTATCCGGGGCGATATCAATGCCTGGAATGTTGACTTCAGCAACACTTACGGTATCAACAGCATGATGTATACCGTTGGTCATTCTTTGAACGCCTCCATGCAAAATGCTTCTCCAACCACTTTTGACGCCGGTGGTTTTTCGTTTTCGCAAAATACCACTAACCTGGATGTTACACGGCGTTATAACGGAATTATGGCGGGATTAAACATTGCTTTCGGTGGTGAGTTCCGGCTCGAGAATTATCAAATCTATGCCGGTGAGGTTCCTTCCTATGCCACATATGATACTTTGGGCCAGGTTATCACCTCTCCTTATCAGGTGGCTCCTGTTGACTTCTTTGGGCGTTCAAGACCCGGTGGTGCACAGGTGTTTCCCGGTTTCCGTCCGGCCAACGAATTGTCCAAATACAGAACCAGTGCGGCAGCTTACGCCGATGTTGAAGCCAATTTTTCTAAAAATTTCATGTTGGACGGTGCCGTACGTTATGAAAATTACAGTGATTTCGGTTCTACCATTAATGGAAAACTGGCCGGTCGCCTGAAAATCGGTGAAAACCTTAACCTGCGGGCTTCGGTTAGTACCGGATTCCGCGCCCCTTCCTTACAGCAAATTTATTTCAACTCTACATCTACCCTGTTTAATGATGTAGGGGTTCCTGAAGAAGTCGGGTTGTTTGCCAATAACAGCAAGGTGGCCAAGTTGTTGGGTATTCCTAAACTCAAACAGGAAACCTCACAAAGTGTCAGTGCCGGTTTTACATTGAAAATACCCCGTGCTTTCCTGACCATTACGTTTGATGGTTATTTTATTGCCATCCAAAACCGTATTGTGTTGACAGGTCAGTTTAAACCAACCACTCCGGAATTGAAACAACTGTTTCGCATGGCGGGAGCCACCAAAGCAGCGTTCTTTTCCAATGCCATTGATACCCATTCCCAGGGAATAGACGTTGTAATTGATAACAACCTTAACCTTGGTCCGAGAATGACACTGAAAAACACACTTTCGGCCACTTTTTCCGCCACCAAACGGGTGGGAGATATCCATGCTTCGCCCATTCTGGAACAATCCGGACAAATTGATGTTTATTTTGATGAACGTGCCCAGATTTTTCTTGAAAAAGCGGTGCCTCATACAAAAATTAATTTGAGTAACCTGTTGACGGTGAAAAACTGGAACTTCTTTTTGAGAAATGTTTATTTCGGTAAAGTTACCGAAGCCAATAACATTCCTGCCAGACAGCAGGTGTTTAGTCCAAAAGTGGTGACCGATTTTTCTGTGGGATATAACATTACTCGTTCGTTTAACCTGACGGTGGGGGCCAATAACCTTTTTGACCTCTATCCCGACAAGAATATTCCCGAAAACCAAAGTTCCGGAAGATTTATCTGGTCGCGCAGGTCGCAACAATTCGGCTTTGGCGGACGTTTTATCTTTGCCCGTTTACGCTTCGATTTATAAATGGGTTTGATGCAAGTTTTTTTAAAAAACAGCCCCTTAGCCTTTGTTAAGGGGCTGTTTTGTGTGTACAAGAAAGTCCCGGATACTGAAAGTGTTTTGAAATATTGGATGCTGTTAAAAACGAAAAGATTATTTTTACCTGGGCTTTGGTTACTTTCCGAAGAAAAAGATATAGAAACCAAAACGAAGTCATTCATACAGTAAAAAAAGATTTACACATGAAA
>CAYYRE010000148.1:0-7731 GCA_964473895.1 uncultured Lentimicrobiaceae bacterium
TCTATTTTGCTTCGGCCTGGAGTTCGCCCGGCGGAGGATTTTCGGGTGCCATACTCTCGGGATATACCTGCGCCCTGAAAGTCTTGCAGGACACATCGGTAAAAAAATAACCGGGATTGTTTTCAAAAAAAACAGGGAATCAAATTCCACATTTATACTGTTTCCCGATTTCAACAGCCAGAATTTATCCCACCATAATCGATGTTTGGGCATAACGGAAATTGGTTGAAATCACCCGCGTACTCAAAGCCATGGCCAGCGTCAGTGTACCGATACGGCCAACAAACATGCTGAAAATAATGATGGCTTTGCCGGCTTCGGACAACGAAGCGGTAATACCGGTGGAAAGCCCCACCGTGCCAAAAGCCGAAAATTCTTCAAAAAGCAGTTTCATTAAATCCACCCCGGGCTCCGTAATGCTCAGGAAAAAAGTGGATATAAAAATCATGGAAATGGAAAACAGCGCAATGGAATAGGCCTTGTCGATGGTACTGAAAGGAATGGTCCGTTTAAAAAAGACCACATTCTTTTCCCCTTTTATGGTAGCTATGGCCGACTTAATGATAACGGCAAAAGTGGTTACTTTTATCCCGCCGCCCGTGGAACCCGGACCGGCACCCACAAACATCAGAAAAATAAAAAATATGAGTACCGGTGTGGCCAAATGGCCGATATTCACCGTATTAAACCCTGCCGTACGGGTGGTTACCGACTGAAAAACCGAAGTCACCAACGCCTGGTACCAGGTATCGCCCGAAAGGGTATCTTTTTGCAAAATATAAAACACCAAAGCCCCAATGGTGATCAGAAAAAGCGACATATACAAAGTGACTTTCGTTCCCGTATTGAGTTTTTTCCAACGGAACTTTCTTCTTTCCCGGATACTCTTCAAACTGAAAACATCCTGCATGGCCATAAAACCGAACCCTCCGAAAAAGATAAGCAGGATAATCACCACCTGCAAACCGTACAGATGGCGTACGCCGTTTTCGGCAAGATTGTTTGTAAAAGTGGAAAATCCGGCGTTATTGAAAGCCGAAACAGCATGAAATACCGAGTTGAAAAGCTGCGATTTCCAATTGGCAAAATGCACGTTTCCCCACGAAAAATAAAGCAACAACGTCCCGATGGCTTCCATGAGCAAACTAAATTCCACAATGCTACGTAACACACTTTTTGAATCGGAAAGCCGGTCAGTACTTAAAAACTCTTTCATGAGCGACTGGTACTTAATGCTCCCGGACGATTTGGAAAAAGTGGCAAAAAAGGTGGCAAACGATATGATGTTGATCCCGCCCAACTGAATGAGCAACATAATCACCAGCTTGCCCTTGAGGGTGAAAAAGGTAGCCGTATCCACCACAATCAATCCCGTAACACAACTGGCACTGGTAGCGGTAAACAGCGAATTGATAAAACTGAAGTGATGCCCCGTGGTCATTTCCGGAAGCATCAACAATCCCGTTCCCACACCAATCAGTAATACAAACGAAAGAATCAGCAAAGTGGCCGGTTTCAGGTTTAATGCCGAAATTTTGGCCCCCGACTTGGAAAGCTCAATGACAATGATAAAGGCAAAATAGATTTGCAACAACACCATGGAATGGTTGTTGATCAAATCGCCGAAAAGCCGTTTGAAAATCAAATTATTGAAGAAGGTGGGGAAAACCATGTACAAAATAAAAAACAACAAAACCCCGCCTTCAAGACGGTTGGTCCGCAGGAAATCCAAAGGATGAAAATCGTAAAACAAAAGAATGAGATAACGTAAGGAGAAAAACAGCAGGCTGAACTTCATGGTCTCCTCGTTGAACCGTATGGAAGCCGCGGTTTTCGGAAAACCGTAATAATAAACGGCAACCCCTACGACCAGGGTCATCACCAAAAAGCTGAGCACATGGAAAATATCTTCCACCAGCTCTTTGCTGCTGAAAATGCGGAGATTGATTTTCTCCCTGATTTTAAATAACCGGGACGGCATACCAGTTAGCTGTTTATGTCGATAAACTTCTGGATGTCTTTGGTGCTGCCAAAGACCACAAGGTAATCGTTTTCATTGATCACGGTATCGCGGTGGGGAACCCCTTTGATATGCTGCTTTTTCACGGTTTTTTCACCCTCTTTTTCTTCCACTTCGTTTTTAATGGTAACCAGGTTAATGTTATACGATTCACGGAGTTGCATCTCCTGTAAGGTTTGTCCCACCACCGATTTGGGGGCTTTTAATTCGGTAATCACATAACCATCCGGAAGGTCCAAAAAGTTTACAATGCTGGGGTTCAGCAACCGCTCGGCCACCACGGCCCCCACGGCATGTTCCGGCGAAAAAATCTCGGTTAACCCCAGTTTTTCCAAAATCAAACGGTTCACTTTTCCCTTCGCCCTTACAATGATCCTTTTAATGTTCAGCTCTATCAGGTTAACAGCCGTGAGCAACAACTCTTCAAAATCTTCGCCGATGGCAATCACCACGGCATCATATTCCTGAATATTTTGCGAAAGCAATGCATTTTTATCGGTGGAATCCAAAGCCACGGCGTAGGCCACATCGTTGGCTATGTAGTCCACCTTTTCCTGGTTTTTGTCAATGGCCAGCACCTCCGCCCCTTTTTCCGAAAGCGAACGGGCAATGGCCTCGCCGAACTGACCGATTCCGATGACAACAAACTGATTATTAGACAGCATTTTTATTGGGTTTGAACGGCAAATGTACAGAAAATAAAAAAAGATGTTCTTTAACCCCTAATTTAGAAAGTTTTTAAGCTTTGGGGTGCCGGCCCGTTGCAACACCCTTCGGGTACTTGTGTTCGGCCGCATACTTTTCCCCTTTTCTTTATGTAATTTCCAACAAATCGTGGGCATTCACAAACAAAATATCACCCACTTCATCGAATCCTTCAAAGTGTTTTGGCCCCTCGTGTTTCAGTTGTTCGTTATAAAAACCCACAATGGTCAAAGCCGCTTCCGACGAATATTGCCCCAGCAAGAACCTGAAATTTACTTCCGGGTCTTGTTCAATCACCGTGATGTTTTTCGTGGAAACCGGCAGGCGTCCTTCCAGTACAAACTTTGAAATATTATTTCTGGTTTCTTCCATTCTGTTTTTGGGCGACAGGGTAAAAAGGCTAATGGTCGCATTTTTCCAGGCCGGATGTCCCAAAATAACATAACTCAGCATGATCATTAACCGCTCGTTGTCGCGGTTCAGGTCGCGTATCCATATATGAATCCCGTTATCGTATTTGATATTACGCATGGAGCTCCCCAAAATGCAAATATCGAAATCGCCTGCCTGTACCATCCGCAGGTTTTCAATAATTTGCGGCAGCTGGTCGGGTTGATGTTTGTCAAATTCGAAAACCACCATGTTGTTTTCAACCCCTGAAATACCCGGGGTCTGAATGATCTGCGCTATGGCCGAAGTGTATGAAGGCGAAATAATGGTATCCACAATCATATTGCCCGCCGTTTTGTTGGCTTTGGCAATCAGACGATCCAGTATTTTTTTGGCTTCACGATGCGTTTCGCGCGAATAATACCCCTGAATGTAATGCATGTAAGTGCCAAAACCGTGAGAATACGAAATCCAGTTGAGCAAATCGAAAATCTTGTCTCTTTCAAAGGTGTCCGACGAAATACAAATGGCCGATGGCCGCCAGGTTCTTTCCTTAATGCTCCCGCTTTGCAGGTAAACAATTAATTTGCGGCTGATTTGAAACATAACCCCGTGAAAAATGTTTTCGATTCCCTTTCGCTCACTGTGCATCCGTTTCATTACAAAAAAGAGCAGAAAAATGGCAATCACCGAAACCGTGGCATAAAACGGGTTCATCAAAAACATAAAAGTGGTGGCAAAAACAAAACCTGCCAGCGAAAAATACCACTTCGAGCGGAACGTGGGACGATAGGAAGGATCGGAGCCGAAATGGTTCAAAAAAGAGATCAGATTCATGGAGGCATAAGTGATCATAAAAAACATGGAAATGATCTTGGCCACGGCATCAATGCTCCCCATGGCCACAAATACCAATGCCAGCAAAAGGGTGAAAAAGGTGGCGCTTTGCGGTTCGTTGGTCTTTCCTTTGCCTTTTGCCAGCACCCGGTTTACCTTCTCCCACGGAAAAGAGTGGTCCACGGCAATGGCTTGCAAAGTCCGCGGGGCAACCAAAAACGAGCCGATGGCACTCGAAAGCGTGGCAGCCCCCAACCCCAACGGAATAATGACCCAGCCGAACAAAGCTATCTTACTCATAATCAACGGTTGCGTCATTAGTTCCTGCGGCGTGGCCGAAACATTTAACTTAATGACCACAAAAATATATATGATCATCCCTGCAAAGGTGGCCCACAAAGTTCCCCGCGGTATGGCCTTTTGCGGACTTTTTAAATCGCCCGACAATCCCACCCCGGCATCCATGCCCGTAAAAGCCGGAAAAATAATGGCAAAAACAATAAAAAGCTGATCGGTATGCCGCAACGGAGCAGCATAAACCGTACCGCCAGCTACATCCGAAACCGGATGCCCGAGAAAAAAAGCCGATAACGAAACCAACAAAATGGTCACCACCACATACAACATTTTTATCCCCAGCGTTGCCCCCTTTCTCCATATCAAAACCCCAAGAATAAACAAAGCCGGAATACTTATGGCCTGCTTGGGAATAAACATCTGGTAATGTATCTCCACGTAATGAAGCAACGGCGTAAACGCTTCCGTAAAAGCAATAATGTAAAAAGCAATGCTTATGGCTTGCGACAGATACAGCGAAAGGCCTATGGTTGCCCCGATGTTCAAACCGAATGAACGCGAAATCATATAATATTCGCCTCCCCCTTCCACCTTTTGGTTGGTGGCAATCTCCGAAATGGCCATGGCCGTCGGAAGCGTTACCATATGCCCGATGATAATCAGCAAAAGAACCCCCGCAATACCCACCGTGCCCACTGCCACGCCGAAACGTAAAAACAGGATGGCCCCGAGAATGGTTGATATGGCCGTAAAAAATACGGCCGAAGTCCCCAGATTTTTTTCCCTCGCACCGGAAAATGTTTCCTTCATGACTTCTTTTTTCTAATAGGATAAAGTATTTCTGTCTAAAACCGGCTTCCGCCTCTGCCGGTGTACACAAAAGGCAAAAGGATAAAAACGTCTCCTTTAAAACGCTTTGCTTTCCCCGGCCTCTCTGATTTTCTTTTTTACCGGATGATCGTCCGACAAAAGAATCTCAAGCACCTCTTTTTTGTACGCTTCAAGATAGGTTTGGTAAATCTGTTCCAGCGGCAGGTCATCATATACGCCGCGGTCAAACAGGTATTCCATGTGAGGACGCCCCTTGCGGTCAACCGGATGAAACACCGCATCCCGCTCCCCATCAAATTCCACAGGAACAATACCGTGCTTATCACAAAGTTCCAGGTCAAAGGCGGGCGTGGCCTTTACCCACTTACCTTCCAAAAAAAGCAGGCTGAAACCATGCCAGTAATATACATTGGTACGCAAAACCCGGGTAACCGCTTCGGGGCTTTGGTGGTTCCGCACATCGGCAAACCCCAGCCGGGCCGGAATACCCGCCGCACGACATACCGCCGACAACAAAACGGCTTTACCCACACACCAGCTAAAACCCTTTTCCAGGGTCGTACTGGCACACATACCTTTCACCGTCAGGTCGATGCGATAAGGATTATACCGGATTCCATCGCGTACCGCATAAAATAATTTAACGGCCTTTTCCTTTTCCGAGCGGGCACCCTGTATCTGTTTTTCGGCAAACTCCCTCACCTGCGGGTGGTCGAAATTCATAAACGGGGTGGGCTGTAAAAACTCTTTCATTGTGGATATTTTCTTCAAAAATACGACCCTTTTTTTATTCTCGCACGTTGAAAACGGTTTGGCCACTTTTGTTCTTATATTTTTTGGGCACCCGGGCGTGTTTTCCGCTTTAGTCCCGCACGGCCAGGCGGTGTTGCGCAACGGCTTCCGGCGGGCTTCCTGTGGTCGCCGCCGTCTGCCTGCTCCACATCCGCCCGGCCATGCAGGCGCTGCCGCTTCAACCACTGGTGCAAAACCTGTCCCCAAAAGAAGAAAGGCTGCCCGCAAACCGGACAGCCTTCAAACCCCCTAACACGTAGGTTCTTTATTTCCAATAATAAAACGAAGCGCTGCCCAGTTCCTGTTCAATTTCCAACAGGCGGTTGTATTTGGCAAGACGTTCGCTGCGACTGGCCGAACCGGTTTTTAAATGACCGCCATCCATCGCCACGGCAAAGTCGGCCAGGAAAGTATCCGAAGTTTCGCCCGAACGGTGCGAAATAAAGTAACGCCAACCGGCATCACGACACATCCGTACCGCTTCGATGGTTTCGGTCACCGAACCGATCTGATTCAATTTGATAAGTGCCGAATTCGCCGTTCCTTCCTGAATACCGCGGGCAATGTACTCGGTGTTGGTAACAAAAATATCATCACCTACCACTTCGATTTTATTCCCCAATTTTTCGGTGAATTTTTTAAACCCTTCCCAGTCGTTTTCGGCCAACGGGTCTTCCCACAACACAATGGGATATTTCGAAATCCACTCTTCGGCCATGTTGATCAAACCGTCGCTGTCCATTTTTCCGCCACCCGACCATTTCAGATCATACTGGCTTTTGTTGTCAATGGAAAAAGAGCTGGCGGCACTGTCCAAAGCAATGGCAATATCCTTTCCGGGTTTGTATCCTGCTTTTTCGATGGCCTGCAAAATGGTTTCCACCACATCTTCGTTGCTGTCGAGGTTGGGAGCAAAACCGCCTTCATCACCCACACCGGTCGAAAGACCGCGGTCTTTTAAAATACCTTTTAACGTATGGAAGGTTTCGGCCACATAACGCAACCCTTCACGGAAGTTGGGGGCACCAATCGGTACGGCCATAAATTCCTGAATGTCCACACTGTTGTCGGCATGGGCGCCGCCATTCAAAATATTCATGCAAGGAACCGGAATCCGCCGGGCTCCGGCACCGCCGAGATACTGATACAACGGAATACGGGCCGATGCAGCAGCAGCACGGGCCACCGCCATCGAAACACCCAAAATGGCATTGGCACCCAAATTGGATTTGTTTTTGGTACCATCCATCTCGATCATTTTGCGGTCGATGATGGCTTGTTCATGAGCATGCATCCCCATCAAGGCGGGTGCAATCACTTTATTTACATTTTCAACGGCTTTCAAAACGCCTTTGCCGCCGTAACGGCTTTTGTCGCCATCACGTAATTCAACGGCTTCGTTTTCGCCGGTGCTGGCACCCGAAGGAACCGAAGCCACCGCTTGCGTCCCATCGCTCAGTTCCACATACACCCGTACGGTCGGGTTTCCTCTCGAATCGAGGATTTCCATGGCCCTCAGGCCGGTTATTTTGTTGTTAATCATTTTTAACCTCCTTATTTGGCTTGTTTTAAATTTGATTTATCGAAGCGCAAAATTCATCATTTTCCCGTTAAGAAACAAGCGATTCCGAAACCTTAACAATTTTTCACGTCAAACAAAAAGAGCGGTCTGCCATCATCACGGTTTACAACGATTGCATAAGCCGGCAAAAGCTTCCGGCAAAAAGGTACCTACCCTTTCCGGATAAATAAAATCTGGTTACCTTTCCCCTGTAAAAAAAACCATTTTGCCATAAAGATAAATTGCAAAATCTTTTTTTTCAGGGGGAACCGCTTCGCTTTCCCATAAAATTTTTTCA
>CAYYRE010000149.1:0-7423 GCA_964473895.1 uncultured Lentimicrobiaceae bacterium
GCAGGCCACGGCGACCAACGGAAGCCCGTGGAAAGCCGTTGCGAAACAGCGTTTTTCGGGCAGGGGACTACAGCGGACAGCACGCCCGGGCGCCCTTACAAAGTTTACTTTTCTTCTACCTCCTATTTTGTCTGAATACGTTTCGGAAAATTATTAATTTAGCACGGTCGTATGGCGATAAAAGAAGAACAATATTACAAAAAGCGGGTGAACACGGCCTACTTTACTTCGCTCATCAGCATTACGCTGGTGTTGTTTACGTTGGGGTTTCTCGGCCTTTTGATCATTCACGCCAAAACCCTTTCCAATTACATCAAAGAGAACATAGGGTTCGAAATCATTATAAAACCGGGCGTCAGGGAAGCCGAAGTGCTGCGTTTGCAAAAACAATTGGACACAAAACCTTACGTGAAAACAACCGAATATATTACCAAACAGGAAGCGCTGAACCGGTTGAAACAAAGCCTTGGTGAAAATTTTGTTAATTTTTTCGGAAAAGGGGACAACCCGTTGTTGCCTTCTATCGATGTGCGTTTTCATGCCGCCTGGGCCAACAACGACAGCATCACGAAGATTGAACGACAGCTTTTGAAAAAGCCTTTGATCAAAGAGGTTTATTATCAGAAATCGCTGGTGCAGGAAATTGACAAAAACATGAACAAAATTTCGCTGGTATTGTTGCTGCTCAGTGCCGTTTTGCTGGTGATTGCCATTGCCTTGATGAACAACAGTATCCGGTTGACCATTTATTCCAAGCGGTTTGTCATAAATAGTATGCAGTTGGTGGGGGCCACCCGGGGGTTTATCCGCAGGCCGTTTGTTTGGAAAGGTATGTTGCAGGGGTTTTACAGTGCCCTGATCGCCATTGCCCTGTTGACAGCCGTTTTGGCGGTGGCCCGCGAAAACCTTCCCGAGTTGGCGGCAGTGGAAAATCCGCTCATGATCGGAGGGGTTTATCTTTTTGTGATTATTTTGGGGATGGCTGTTACCGGCTGGTCCACTTATTTTGCCGTGAACCGCTACCTTGACATGAACAAACACAAACTATACTTTTAGCGCAGTTTTGTTTTTGAATCCGTTATGTTTTCTTTTCTGGACACCGGTTTTTCGTATCTGACCGGATTGTTTTTTCCGGAAAGGTGTGCTGTGTGCGGTCAAACGTTGCAAAGGCAGGAAGAGGTTTTGTGTACGGCCTGTTATTACAAACTTCCGGTTACCGGGTTTCATCAGATGGCCGAAAATCCGGTATCTGACATATTTCAGGGGCGGTTGCCGGTTGTTTCGGCCACTTCTTTTTTGTTTTTCAGCAAAGGCGGTGCCACGCAGCAGTTGGTTCATCAGTTGAAATACAAAGGAAAGAAAGCTGTCGGACTTTATCTCGGACGGTTGTTGGGCAATCAGCTCAACGAAACCCCTTTTTTCAGGGAAGCCGATTTTATTGTGCCGGTGCCGTTGCATCCCAAAAAAGAACATGTCCGGGGGTATAACCAAAGTCTTTTAATTGCCGAAGGGATGGCCATGCGTTTGCCCGCAAGGGTGATGAAAGATGTGCTTTTCCGGAAGGTGCATTCGGCCACGCAAACCAAAAAATCGCGTTACGAACGCTGGGAGAATGTCAAAGATATTTTTGAAGTGCGAAAAAGCGACCGGCTTAAGGGAAAGCGGATAATTTTGGTGGATGATGTCATCACCACCGGTGCCACCCTCGAAGCGTGCGGCAAAACATTATTGCAAATTCCCGGGGTTTCGCTTTGTATTGCCTCGTTGGCTTATGCCCAAGGATAGTTTTTATTGCCGGAGCTTGTCTTGCATGTAATCCAAGCGGGTGGGGATGGTGTCCTGCGGGCGTCCCAATTTGATCATTCTGCGGTTATACATTTTGCGGATGTGGATGAGCCGTCGTTGGATAACCGCTTTTTGGTTCAGCAAATTGTACAATGTTTGTATCGGGCTGAAAAGATAAATATGCCCTTCGCGTTCTTTGTACAGCAGCGGGCGTTTTTTCAGATCGTTCGTAATGTCGTAGCTGCTTTCGGCCGGCGTCATATGAATCAACATTTGTTTAAACGTATGGTAATCCCAATAAGCATGAATGATAACTTCGTGGATGAGAATGGTATCCAATGCCATATGAAAAACAACGGGTTGTGGCTGTTGCAGCAGACTATCGGTTACCGGAATGATTTTGGTAATGTATCCCAAAGCATAAAGCATAATGGAATCGTTCCGGCTTACCGTAATAAAAAAGCGTCCGGTGGTGTCGCTGAAACTGCCAAAATAAGTATCGCGACTAAAAATCTGGGCATCGGCGATGGGGCCTGCCGAATCGCTGCTCATCAGGATACCGTGAATCCCCACGATACTGTCGTTTTGCGTTTGTGCCTGCGTGGCATAGGGTTTAAAAAAAACCGTTAAAAGCAGGAAAAAAAACGTAAAATAATAGCCCCTGTTTTCTGTTTTTGTCAAAATTCTCGTTAAAAGGTTTTGAAATACGAAGATATAATTTAAATTAGCACCTTGATAAGTACGAACCGTTTCATTTCATAATATTTCTTAAATGGAAAAGGGTTCGTTAAAAAATGAACCGTATTAAAATGAAGTATTCATTAAAAATTTCGTCATGAAAAAATTTACTCTCAGGAGTTTTCTTGTTTCTTTTTTGGTTTTGGCTTTTGTTTTCAGTGTGACGGCACAACAGGCCGGAACAAAAAAAAGTGAGAAAGAACATAAAAAAGAAAAAACCGAAAAAAAAGAAAAGGTAAAAAAGGGGTGGAACCTTGGGGCTTTGCCTGTGGTTTCGTTCGACAGCGACCTGGGATTCCAGTTCGGGGCGCTGATGAATCTTTACGATTACGGCGATGGCAGCACCTATCCCAATTATGTACAGTCGTTGTATGCCGAAGCCAGTTATTTTACCAAAGGAAGCGGTATTTTCAGGGTAAATTACGATACCCGGAAATGGATTAAAGGGATCCGGGTTTTTGCCGATCTGAGTTACATGCCCGATCAAATTTATGCTTTTTACGGATTTAACGGATATGATGCCGTTTACCATCCTACGTGGATTGACCAGGACAAATCCGATTATGTAACCCGTGTATTTTACCGGTACCGGAGAAAATTCTTTCGCGCCAAAGTAGATTTCCGTGGCGATTTTGCCAATAATAAGTTGCACTGGGTAGCCGGGCTCGGATTTTACAGCATCAATGTGGCACCGGTTAACTTGAGTAAGCTCAACAAAGGAAAAGACCCGGCGGATATCCTTCCCGATACGGCCGGACTGTACGAAAAATACATCGACTGGGGAATTATTCCGCAAAACCAAAAGGATGGAGGAGCATTTACCGTTTTTAAAGCAGCTTTTGAATATGACAGCCGCGACAACGAAGCCAATCCCAACAAAGGGATTTGGTTTGAAACGGTTTTGGTTGGTGCTCCGAAATTCACTTCCAACATGGCTTCGGGATTTTTAAAACTGTCCATTACGCAACGCCAATATATCACCTTGGCTAAAAACACCCTCTTTTTTGATTACCGTCTCGGTGCCCAGTTTACCCTGGCCGGCACCAGCCCGTTTTATGTATCGCCGCTTTTCTTTTATGCCCACTCCCCGAAGGCCTATAACGAAGTGCTGGGTGGCAGCGGGAGTCTCAGGGGTGTACTCCGCAACCGGGTAATCGGCAATGGCATCGCTTTCGGAAACTTTGAGTTGCGCTGGAAGTTTGTCAAGTTCATGCTGGCCAACCAGAATTTTTACCTTGGGGTGAACATGTTCTTTGATACCGGTATGGTGATTCAAAAAACCGATGTGAACACAGCCAATGTGCCGGCCAACCAGTTAAGCGAATATTTTAAAACAGGAGCCGAAAAACTGCACAGCAGTGCCGGTCTCGGGCTGAAAATCGCCATGAACGAAAACTTCATCGTTTCGGTGGATTACGGAAAAGCCTTTAATGCCCAGGATGGCAACAGAGGGCTGTACATTGGCCTAGGCTATTTGTTCTAAGTCGGTTTAACGCTTTCCGGATGTACCGTGAATTTATTCACGGGTAAAAGTTGCACCGTCCGCCTTAGGCGGACGGGTTGGATGTCATTTCCCAAATGTTGGCTCTTCCGGATTTGTGCAGTAGGCATTCCAATGGAGCCATCCGGAAGCCAAAAAGGGCAAGGATTTTCCATCCGAACTGAAATCATAGCCCACACTCTCCGTCACAAAATATCCTCCCGTTGTACAACACCATGTTTCGTACAGATGATTTTGTTATAAATTTGCGGCTTTAATAGATACACATGAAATCATCAAACACCGTATTGCGCAAACCCGACTGGCTCAAAATCAAAGTTCCTTCCGGGAAAGAACACATTTCCGTCAAAGAAATCGTCGCGCAGCACAAACTACACACCATTTGTACCAGCGGGCATTGTCCCAACATGCACGAATGCTGGGGGCGCGGAACCGCTACCCTAATGATTCTCGGCGACATTTGCACCCGCTCGTGTAAGTTCTGCAATGTAAAAACCGGACGTCCCCTGCCGGCCGACTGGCAGGAGCCGCAGCGCGTGGCCCAATCCGTTAAACTTATGAAACTCAAACACGTGGTACTGACTTCCGTTGACCGCGATGATTTGGACGATGGAGGTGCCGGTATCTGGGCGCTCACCATCCGTAAAATCAAGGAGTTAAACCCTCAAACAACCATCGAAACCCTCATCCCCGATTTCGATGGAAAAGAAGCGTTGATACAACAGGTGATCGATGCCGGCCCGGAAGTCATTTCTCATAACCTCGAAACGGTCCGCCGGATTACACCCTGGACGCGCAGCCGGGCCAAATACGACCGCAGCTTAAAAGTGTTGCAATACATTGCCCGTTCCGGAGTAGTAGCCAAATCAGGCATTATGGTGGGATTGGGCGAAACCCCCGATGAAGTCTTCCAACTCATGGACGACCTGCTCGATGTGGGTGTTTCCGTACTGACCATTGGGCAATATTTGCAGCCCACCAAAAAACATTTACCCGTACACGAATACGTGTCGCCGGCACAATTTAAAGAATACGAAAAAGCCGGGCTGGAAAAAGGTTTCCGTTTTGTAGAAAGCAGTCCGTTGGTACGCTCTTCCTACCATGCCGAAAAACATGTGCCTGACCAAAAAAAATCCTGAAATGGGAATAAATAAAATCATCACCGTGTTGGATTTGGGGCTGATCGATTATGCCGAAGCCTGGGAGTATCAAAAACAACTTTTCGATAAAACCCTCGAAGCCAAAAGCAAAGGGGAAGAAACCGGTAATTTCCTGCTGTTTTGCGAACATCCCCCTGTTTATACCCTCGGTAAAAGCGGCGATCGCGAAAATCTCCTTGTCAGTGAACAGTGGCTTAGCGACCACGGCGTCTCTTTTTATCACACCGACCGCGGTGGCGACATCACCTATCACGGCCCGGGACAACTGGTCGGTTACCCCATTTTCGATCTCGATAATTTTGAACTTTCTGTCAAAGAGTTTGTTTTCGACATCGAAACGGTGCTTATTCGCACCTTAAAACGCTACGGACTGCACGGCGCCCGCCTCGAACGTGCCACCGGTGTCTGGATTGATGCCGGCTTAAAAGGCAAAGAACGCAAAATGGCCGCCATAGGCATGCGCATCCACCAAAAAGTCAGCATGCACGGATTCGCCCTCAACGTCAACACCGACCTGAAATATTTCGATTATATCAACCCCTGCGGCTTTCATGACCGCGGCACCACCTCCCTGCAAAAAGAACTGAACCGTCCGGTGGACATGGCAGCCGTAAAAGAAGCGGTCATCAAAGAATTTGAAATTATTTTTGAAGCCCAAATAAAATCCTGATCCGGTTTCTGTTTTTCGAAGAAAAAAGAGGCGGATAATTTTTTGGGCGGCCTGGCATCCCTCCCCGCGGGGCCGGCGCCGCCAGTCAGGTGCTTCGCTATAGTCCTCGTTCCGCTGCGGTGTCGGCTAAGCATTTCCGGGGGCTTCCTCACGTCAGCCCCGTCTCTGCAAGCCTCCATTCCGCAGCGGTCCTGCGGGCTGCCGCTACGCCCCTTGCCGCAAACCGG
Organism: uncultured Lentimicrobiaceae bacterium; assembly: GCA_964473895.1. Lineage (GTDB taxonomy): Bacteria > Bacteroidota > Bacteroidia > Bacteroidales > F082 > Sulfidibacterium. The sequence continues at coordinate 6,082 of CAYYRE010000149.1, forward strand.
TGTGCTTTTCCCGTCACCCACACTTTCGACCGGTACCGGTGTCCACGTCGGCACAATCCAACACAAAATATTTGTTGCTTCTCTTCGTCAAAGCAGGCAGAAGATTTCGTTTCGGTCGCCTTCTTTGGTTCGTTTCTTTCTTTTTTTTGATTTTTCAGTAAAATCCTTTATTTTTACAGGACAATTATGAAAACATGTCGTTGCCCAAACTGACCATCGAAAAGATTATTCACAAACGAAAAGTATGCATTGCTTTAAAGTTTAATTACAATTACACCATCATCCGGCATTTAAAAAAATTGGAAGGATACCGGTGGAGTGCCACAAAGAAAGTCTGGTATTTCCCGGATGAACCCGGACAGGTTGAAAAAATTAAGACCCATTTTCAGGGTGTAGCCCAAGTGAATGACCTGGTAACGGGCATGCCCCCGTTTTACCGTAAAGGGACATTAAAATCCCGTCACCTGACGGATGAATCCAGGCAGCTTATTGAACGTTTTGTTAAATTTCTTAAGGGGAAACGTTACAGCGAAAGCACGGTGCATACCTATGCCACTTTCATCGCCGATTTTTTTGATTATCTGAAAAACAAACCGGCAGTAGCCATCACCAACTTGGATGTGCAACATTTTTCTGAAGATGTGTTGGCCCCCAACCGTTATTCCATCAACAGCCAACGTCAGTTTATCAGTGCTGTCAAACAGTTGAAAGCATTGATCCCTTCCATGCCGTTGGACCAGTTTACTTTGGAACGTCCGCGCAAATCCGTCATTCTTCCCACGGTTTTATCCAAAGAAGAGGTTTTGCAACTGCTTATCAATACCCGTAATTTAAAGCATCGTGCGGCCCTCACCATGATATATGCTTCCGGACTGCGTATCAGCGAATTGCTTAATTTACGCTTGTCCGACATCAATACCGAACGCCGGCAGATATTTATCCGGAGCGGAAAAGGGCGCAAAGACCGGGTGGTTATTTTTGCCGAAAGTTTCATGCCCATGTTCCGGAATTATCTTGCCACATATCATCCCAAGGTTTATTTTGTGGAGGGAAAGCCGGGGCAAAAGTACAGTGCCGGGAGCATTCGGGCCATTATCAAGCGTTCGGCGCGGCTGGCAGGAATTCGTAAACGGGTAACACCGCACACGTTACGGCATTCGTTTGCCACCCATTTGCTCGACAACGGAGTGGATATTCGGTACATACAGGAGCTTTTAGGCCACAACAGTCCCAAGACCACCATGATTTACACCCATGTCACCCGCAAAGACATTATGAAAATACAAAGTCCCCTGGACGAAGCGTTAAAGCAAATATTAGAAAATGATAAAAGCAACCAAAA
>CAYYRE010000150.1:0-7367 GCA_964473895.1 uncultured Lentimicrobiaceae bacterium
TTTAAAGTTTACAAAACAAAGGATGCTTTAACAACCTGATAAATCAGCAAATAAAGATATTTTAATCAAACTTTAAACAACTTTATTCGAAAGTGGTATATAGGATGTGCTGGCGTGGACGCCGGCACCGGTTTTAAATGATCTGTTTTGGGATATTTTTGTTTTTCCGGTTTGTTGCGGCAGGTATGGCAGCGGCAGCCCGGAGGCACTGTGGCTTGTGAAGCCGTGGCGGGCGGCGCGACAGGCGAAGCGCCCGCCCGCCACTGTGCTGAACAGCCACGGCGCCGAGGACTATAGCGGACAGACCGTGAAGGCCTTTGGCGCAGGCCCGCCCATATCATTCTCCATCCTGTATTGTAAGGCAACAATGGTCAAATTGAAGGAAAATCGTACTTTTGCGGGACAGAAAAATCCGGTTTGCATACCTGAAATATTAGACATATTTAAAAAAAACGAAAAATATGAACCTTCATACGGAATTGGACCAAAAGACGGTGGCTGTCATTCGCAGCCTGATTATGGACGGAACGCGCAAAGCCAACTCGGGACATCCGGGGGGGGCCATGTCATCGTCCGATATGGCTTACATCCTGTTTAAGTATTATTTAAAAGCCGATCCGGACAATCCGCAATGGCTGAACCGCGACCGTTTTGTGCTTTCGGCCGGTCATGAGAGCATGTTGCTTTATGCCCTGTTGCATTTGCAGGGCTATTTGCCCATGGAGGAGTTGCAGCGTTTTCGCCAATGGGAGAGTCTGACGCCCGGGCATCCGGAATACGGATTAACTCCGGGGGTAGATGCCACCACCGGTCCGTTGGGACAAGGTGTGGGGATGGCGGTGGGGATGGCGGTTGCCGAAGCAGCCCTTGCCGCTCAACTGGGCAACGAAATCATAGACCATTATACTTATGTTTTGGCTGGTGATGGCGACCTGCAGGAGCCGGTGGCACTTGGTGCCGCAGCCAATGCGGGACATTTCGGACTGGGGAAACTCATTCTTTTTTACGACAAAAACAACGCCCAGATATCGGGCAGCACCTCACGTGCCGACAGTACGGAAATCGACAAAGTTTTTGAAGGTTTTGGCTGGCAGGTTCTGGAAATTGACGGTCACGACCATGTACAGATCAGCCTGGCCATTGACCAGGCCCGGGAAGAAAAAAACCGGCCGACGATCATCATAGGCCACACCATCATGGCCAAGGGGGCGGCTACCGTGGAAGGGGATTTTCATACCCACGGTTCACCCCTGTCGCCGGAAGAAATTGCGGCCACCAAAGAAAAAAACGGTTTGCCGGCCGATAAAACTTTTTACGTACCGCAGGAAGTGTACGACCATTTCCGGTCGGGCCATAAGGAAAACAAAAAGAGAGTAGCGGCCTGGAAAAAGCAGGTGGAAGCCAAAGCAGCAGCCGATGAGGATTTTGCACGAAAAATAGCCGCCATTGAAAGCAACAAGTTGACACCCCGTTTGGAATATCCCGCCTTTGCTCCGGGCGAAAAGCTGGCCACGAGGGCTGCTTTCGGGAAAACCCTGGCGGCTTTTGCCGGTCAGACGGATGTGATTCTCGGCGGCTCGGCCGACCTGGAACCTTCGAACAACACGAAAGCTTTTGCCGATGTTTCGGATGAGTTCACGCGGCACAACCGCAACGGACGCAACCTGTCGTTTGCCGTCCGTGAATTTCCCATGGCTACTATCCTGAACGGGATCGCTTTGCACGGCGGATTCCGGCCTTTCGGGGCTACGTTCCTTGTATTTTCAGATTATGCCAAACCGGCCATGCGATTGTCGGCTTTACAAAAACTGCCGGTGCTCTATGCTTATACTCATGATTCGTTTTATGTGGGCGAAGACGGACCCACCCACGAGCCCATTGAACAACTGGCGGGATTACGGGCACTTCCCGGTCTTTATGTTTTCCGGCCTGCCGATGCACGCGAAACGGCCGGGTTAATGCAATTGGCTTTTTCGATAAATGACAAACCGGTGGCCATGGCTTTCACCCGGCAGGCACTGCCCACCCTTGATGTGGAAAACGTGGAAGAAAAAGCCAAACGGGGTGCTTATATCGTCCGCGGCAGTGAGAAAGAAAAACCGGATATTATTTTGATTGCCAGCGGTTCGGAAGTACACCTGGCCCTTGCTGCTGCGAAGCTGATAACCGGTAAAAAAGTACGGGTTGTCAGCATGCCTTCGATGGAACTCTTTGATGAGCAGCCACAAGTTTACCGGGAATCGGTCTTACCGCCGGATGTAGGTTACCGTGTAAGCATCGAAGCGGCCTCCACTTTCGGATGGGCCAAGTACACGGCAGAAGGCTGGAGTTTCGGTATGGATCACTTCGGGGCTTCGGCACCGGCTGCTGCGTTGGAAAAAGCTTTCGGCTTTACACCCGAAAATGTGGCCCGGCTTGTCATGGAACGCTTTTCGAAATAATTGCTTTATGAAAACGAGAAAAATACGTATTGCCCCTTCCATTTTGTCGGCTGACCTGCTACAACTCGAAAAACAGGTACGGGCTGTAGCGGAAAACGGTGCTGATTTTATCCATGTGGATGTGATGGATGGCCATTTCGTACCCAACCTGACGTTTGGCCCCGGCATGGTCAGGGCCTTGAAACGCATCACTTCGCTGCCGTTGGACGTTCATTTAATGATTTCCAACCCGGACCAATACATTGAAACCTATGCACGGGCCGGTGCCGACATCCTTACAGTCCATCAAGAGGCATGCACTCATTTACACCGGACATTGCAAACCATTCGCCATGCGGGGATGCAGGCAGGTGTTTCGCTGAATCCGGCCACCTCGCTCACCACGGTGGAAAATATTTTGGACGATCTGGATTTGCTGCTCATTATGACCGTCAATCCCGGTTTCGGCGGACAAAAATTTATCCCGCAAGGATTGAAAAAAATTGCTGCTGCCCGCCAAATGATGGACGCTTCGGGACATGATGATATTTTACTTGAAGTGGATGGCGGCGTAGATACGAAAACGGTTAGCGCTATTGTACAAAACGGTGCCGATGTGCTGGTGTCGGGCAGCGCCATCTTCGGACAGGCGGATATTGTGGCGGCGATGAAGGGATTAAAAGAAAAGGCAGAAAAAACTGGGTAGTCCCAGCGGACGCTGGAACTATTCGTGTTTAACCCAGCGGACACTGGAACTATTTGCGTTGTAATTGGGACGATTATAGTGTTTTAAAGGATCGGCCTTTTCTGAAAAAGAGGGGCTACCGGAGGATTTCTGCGGCGTAGTTTTCCCAGCTCATGTCTTTGGCTGTTTCAGCCACATTTTCGCGTGGAATGGGGTGTTCGATGGCTTTGCGCATGACACCGGTCATGGAATCAATATTTTCCGGCTCGGCAAGATATCCGTTGTACCCGTCTTGAATGGTTTCGGAAAAATGGCCCACACGGGTTGCCAGCATAGGCATACGGAAATTATAAGCAATGGATTCTATTCCCGAAGGGGTGGCCGTCAGATAAAAAAGCATGATGTAATCGCTGACCTGAAAATATTTATGCACCATTTCGTTGGGAACGAAATCGTTCATAACATAAGTCTTTTCACGCAGGTTCAGTTCATCGATCAATGCCAGCGGATGGTAATTCCGTTCGTCGTCCTGTTTTTTCAGAAAGATTTTTTTGGCCACGCCGAAAGTGGCATTTTTTATTCTTGTGGACAGTTTATTATTGTCCAGGGTGTTCCAGAACGACTCCCCCACAATGAGCAGGGAAACATCATCCCGTTCTTCGGCCAGTTGGGCAAAAGCACGGATCACATTGTGCAATCCTTTGTATTTTCTGATAAATCCGAAAAAAAGAAAAACATGCTTTTTGAGCCCCATTTCATTTTTGGCTTTTTGCACATCAAAATCCGGATCAGGTTGAAACATATCATACACCGGGTGGTAGAGTTTCATAACCCGGATACCGCTGCCGCTGTATTTTTGACCGCGTTCCAAAACTTCAAATTTTTTTTCCGGGAAAAGTGCTTTCAATTCTCGGGCTGTTTTATAAGCATGTACAACATAAGCATCGGACTGCCGGATACCCATTTTTGTAAAACGCTTGTCGAGGGCACTGCCTTCTTTTTGTATGACAAAATGGAGGTCGAAGATCACTTCGATGGCTTTATTCTTTTTTAGCTTCCGGGCAATAAACCCCAACGGGATCCCTTGTATGGCAATGGCCCACTGAAAAATCACCTTTTGCGGTTTTAGTTTTTCGATAAGCCGGACGGTAGCGGCCCAACTCCCCGGATGGTTGTAATTGGTTATGTAGTGTACTTTGATGTTGGTCCCTTTCAGCTGATTTTCCTTGCTTTTGCGATCAATAAAATCGCGGGGGATAATGGCCGGGTATTGCTGCGTCCACGAAACAATATGCACTTCGGTATCCTCCTGCTTGTCGAAAGCTTTTGCCAGTGAAGTGTTGTAGTTGGCAATGCCCCCTTTGAACATGGGACCGGGCCCGAAACAAACAATGGTTTTTTTCATGTCCGGATTACAGTTTTTTCAGAGCGGCTTCATAAACCCGATGCATTCCTTCTTCCAGAGAGATTTTAGGCATCCAACCGAATTTTTCTTTAACCAATGTCATGTCGGCGTATCGAGATTGTACCCCCACCGGTTTGTCCAACAACGGCTTGATGGCCGGTTTGTATCCTGCAAAAGAGGTAAACACATCGATAAGTTCCAGAAAAGTGGTCAACTTACCCGAACCAATGTTATAGGCGGAACCGTCGTGCACTTTATCCATAAGAATTTCTATAAAATCGATAATGTCATCGATATGCACAAAATCACGGCCTTGTTTTCCCGATCCCCAAACTTCAAAAGGATTTTCTTTTTTGGCTGCACGCAGGGCGATGGCCGGCACGGGATAACTCGTTTCCTGGTCTTCGCCGTAACCTGAAAAAGGCCGGATACATACGATGGAAATGCCATAGTGTTTGGCTGCAATTTGTGCCAGAAATTCACCGGTAAGTTTGGTCCATCCATAGGTCATATCCGGTGTCCCGAGATTTTTGTTAAAATCGATATCGCCTTCTTTCAGCGCCAGGGCGCCTTCCACATTTTGCAGGCTGGTGGGATACGCCGCACTGGAACTGGGGTAAAGCACCCGGTCGGGTTTATGGCGGGTAATCCAGTAAAAGAACTCGGAATCAATGCTCAGGTCAAGACCGACCATCATGGGGTCGCCATCAATTTTCATACGCCCCCCCACAATGGCGGCAAAATGAAAGACATCGCTGAAATGATCAAAATCCAGATGATATTTATCCTGCACATAACGAGGATTTTCCCTTTGATAAAAAAGAAAATTCCGGAAGTCGCCTTTCCAGAAATAAATACGTTCTTCTTCGCCAATCACTTCCAAATCTTCCAACGGCTTTGACACAAAATGATCGAGCCATTCTTTGGGATGTCTGCCAATGGACAGGTCATCCACCACAAAAATTTTATCGTTCGTTGTTTTTAGCAGGCGTTTCACCACATTTCTACCGACAAAGCCGCATCCGCCCGAAACCAAATGTATTTTCATGAATTATTTTTTAAAGTTGATGTATTTTTTGATATGATATTTTTTCATCTCATTGGAACTGCGTGAGATCATCTCACCGAGAAAACCAGCCAAAAACAATTGTGTCCCGAGGATCATGGCCAGCAATCCGAAATAAAACAAGGGGCGCTCGGTCATTTTATACGCTTCGAGGAAAATTTTCGCATACGCGAGATAACCGGCAATGACAAATCCCACAAAAAAAAGTAACGATCCCAGTGCCCCGAAAAAGTGCATGGGACTTTGGATAAAACGGGAGGTAAAAGTAATGGACAGCAGGTCGAGATAACCCTTGACAAACCGGTCAATCCCGAACTTGGTCACGCCGTATTTTCGTTTCCGGTGCTGCACCACCTTTTCGCCGATTTTACGGAAACCGGCCCATTTGGCAATCACCGGAATGTAACGGTGCATTTCGCCGTACACCTCTATGGCTTTCACCACATCAGAGCGATAGGATTTCAACCCACAATTAAAATCATGCAATTTAATCCCCGAAAGGACACGGGTGGTGAAATTAAAAAATTTGGAAGGTACCGTTTTGGTTATGGGATCATAGCGTTTTTTCTTCCATCCCGACACCATGTCGTACCCCTCTTCTTTGATCATCCGGTACAGTTCGGGGATTTCATCCGGACTGTCCTGCATATCGGCATCCATGGTAATGACCACCTCACCCGAAGTCATTTTAAAACCTTCGTTTAATGCCGCCGATTTTCCATAATTTCGCAAAAAACGGATTCCTTTTATGTTTTGGTTTTCAGCCGAAAGGGCCTCAATAATACCCCACGAACCATCGTTGGAACCATCATCCACGTATATAATTTCGAAAGAAAAATGATGGGATTCCATAACTTTTAGAATCCAATCATTCAGCTCTTTTAATGATTCTTCCTCGTTGTAAAGGGGGATAACAACCGAAATATCCATGGGTCCGTTTTTTGCTAAGCGAGGGTTCTGTCCTCCCGCTTGGCAAAAATAGCAATAATCAGTGAGAAAATAGTCCCGAACACAAGGTTTGAAATAAATTGGGAAACCGCACTCATGGCCGGGGTAGTAAATATTTTCACCATGTCGAGGGCTTTTTGCAAATCCTCATCACTGATGTCCGGATTGGAAGAAACAATTTTATCTTCAGCTTTGGCCAGTGCATCAGACAACACTCCCGGATTGATATCTTTCAAATAAAAATAGGCGAAGATACCGAGTACAACCGCTGCAAAAACAGTAATCCAGAATCCGGTACCAAATGCTTTTCCGTAAGAGATGACGCCTTCGAGACGTTTTTCACGGACATTGACCATACCCCAGTACAAACCGGCTACAAACAAAACATAGCTAAAAAGGTTCCAGTAAGAATGCATGTCCACACCGGCCAAAAAAAGTACAAGTGAAAAAACGGCCATTACAATGCCGGTAAGCAACCCGAACTGCATCGAAAGTAAAAATGTTGATTTTTTTTCCATGGTTTGATTTTTTTGAAATGTGTTGTAAAATTAAAAAATAAATCCTTTGCAGGAAGAAAAACATTTGTATTTTTGCAGCGGGTAAGTCTTATACGACCAGCTCCTGCTGAATTCCCCCAGGCCCGGAAGGGAGCAAGGGTAGGCGGTTGTAGCGGTGCGATATAAGTAGCTTACCCATTTTTTTTGCCCGGCACAAAAAAATATTTGCAGAATGATGATTTTTTTTAATTTTGCAGCCTCAAAACGGCGAGGTAGCTCAGTTGGTTAGAGCGTCGGATTCATAACCCGGAGGTCCCGAGTTCAATTCTCGGCCTCGCTACTCAGA
>CAYYRE010000151.1:0-7279 GCA_964473895.1 uncultured Lentimicrobiaceae bacterium
TGCTCCAAAACTAATAAACATAGTCCTTTGAAAACTTTTTAGCCTCCTTTTTGTCCATTAAGCCGGATATCGTAATTCCTGCGGAGGCCGGGTTTTTACGTGAATAAGGCAAAGGGACCGGTTAAGCATTGCGAAAAGCTAATTTTTATTACTTTTACGGGTAAAGAAAAATAACGGTTCATTTGTTTTTTTGCTTTATGGAAACAGATCCCGACAGTTGGAAGATACATGTTTTACAACATGTTGATTTTGAAAATCCCGGTTTGATTACCGACTGGGCTTCCGAACGTGGTTATGCCTTGTCTGAAACCCATTTGTACCGGGGCGATGTGTTGCCTGCTCCCGATGATTTCGATTTGCTTGTGGTCATGGGCGGCCCCATGGGGTTGGCTGACACAGAGAAGTATCCGTGGCTGCAAACGGAAAAAACTTTTTTGAAGAATTGCATCGCGGCGGGAAAAAAGATCCTTGGTATTTGTCTCGGTGCCCAATTGTTGGCCGAAGCCCTTGGTGCCGGGGTGTATCCGAACAAACAGAAAGAAATCGGATGGTTTCCCATTCAAAAAGAGGCATTTTCGCACCATCCGGTTTTGGCACTTTTTCCCGAAAATACCCTGCCGGCTTTTCACTGGCACGGCGATACCTTTAACCTTCCGCGACAGGCTGTTCCGCTTTTTTCTTCGGAAGCCACGCGTAATCAGGCTTTTGTTTGGGATGACCGTGTATTTGCCCTGCAGTTTCACTGGGAAGTCAAACAGGAAAATATTCGCTTGTTATTAAAAAATGCTGTCACCGATGTGGAAAACCCCGGCCCTTTTGTACAAACACCCGAAGAGATGTTGGCCGGGACATCCTTTTTTCCGGATGTACGCAAATACCTTTTTCTTTTGCTTGATTTTATTGCCGGATGATCATCTTTCTTTGGTGTGGCCCGAAGAGTTGGTTTTCGTGAAAAAATGTCCGTTTTCCGGGAAGAGAATCTTTTGTTGTTCCGTTAAACAGCCGGCTAAAAAACCTATCTTCGCCCAAAGGAATCTAACCGTTTTTTTATGGTCCGATACAATCTGCATCAGCACAGCCGTTTTTCCGATGGAAAAGCCGAACCGGAAGCCTATGTCCGGCAGGCGCTTCGTCTGGGATTTGTTGCCATGGGCTTTGCCGAACATTCTCCGTTGCCTTTTCCAACGGCTTTTTCGTTAAAAGAGGAAGACGTGGAGGCTTATGTGCGCGAAACGGCCCGCCTAAAAGAAATGTATGCCGGACAGATGGCCCTGTACAGGGCATTGGAGTTCGACTTTATTCCTTCGTTTTCTGAAAACCTTAACCATTGGCGTAACCAAATGCACCTTGATTATGTGGTGGGTTCCGTGCATCTGGTACGGCCCGAAAACAGTGCAGGGCTTTGGTTTATCGATGGCCCCGACAGAAAAAAATATGATGATGGTTTGCAAAATCTTTTTGGCGGCGATATCCGTAAAGCGGTCAAAACGTACTTTCATCAGGTAAACCGGATGATTGAAACACAACATTTTGAGATCGTTGGCCATCTCGACAAGATCAAAATGCACAATGCAGGACGTTATTTCAGCGAAAGCGAAAAATGGTATCGCGATCTGGTGAACGAAACCTTGTGGCTCATCAAAGAAAAAAATCTGGTGATCGAAGTGAATACCCGCGGCAGGTATAAAAAACGTTGCGATGCCCTTTTCCCGGATGATGAAACCCTTGCGGGAGTCAAAAACCTGAATATTCCCGTGGTGATTTCTTCGGACGCCCATCGTCCTGATGAATTGGATAAGCAAATGGATTATGCCGCCAAAAGGTTACTGGAAACGGGATTTCGTTCGGTTGCTTTTTTCGACCATGGCCGTTGGGACGAGATTCCGTTGGTGTGAATCTTTTTTGTAATTTGTGCCGGCCTTTTGTGTATAACAAAATAAGATGCTGAAAGAAAAATAATTACAAAATACCGGAACCATGAAAAAGTTTTTTAAAATTTTACTTTACACCCTGCTTTCGCTGGTGATACTGTTTGCAGGGTTTTTGGTTTACATCACGTTGACCGACTATCGGCCGGCCAAGGTAGAGAACCTGATGCAGCAGAGTAATGTCACCATTGAACCGTTGGACAAAGATGTTTTTACGCTGATGACATGGAACATAGGTTATGCCGGCCTTGGCGCCGAAATGGATTTTTTTTATGATGGAGGTAAAAAGGTGCGGCCCCCGAAAAAGATGGTGGAAAAGTATTTGCACGGGATTGAAAAATTTGTCAGCTCTCATGATTCCATTGATTTTTGGTTTATCCAGGAAGTGGACAAGCATTCGCACCGGTCGTACAACATCAACGAGGTCAAAGCCATTACACAGGCCAAAAAAGGCAGTCGTGCCATTTTTGCCTACAATTATAAATGTCCTTTTGTACCGGTTCCCTGGTACGATCCGCTCGGCGCTGTGAAAGGCGGATTAATGACCTTTACCGATTATCCTTACGATGAGGCTACACGCTATGCTTATCCTTTGATTGCTCCCTGGCCGCAAAAACTTTTTCTGCTGGATCGCTGTTTTATCCTGACCCGTTTTCCGCTGGCCAACGGAAAGGATTTGGTGATTATGAATACCCATAACTCGGCGTATATTTATGACAGTCTGTTGCGTGTTAAAGAGTTAAACATCCTGAAAAAGAAAATGTTGGAAGAGTATGCCAAAGGCAATTATGTGATTGCCGGCGGCGATTGGAATGCCAACCCGCCCCATTTTCAACCCAAAGGAAATTATGATGGGAACCGTTTTGTTCCTACGAAGGTGCAGATGAGTGACAAAACTTTTCCGGCCACCTGGCAATGGGCTGTTGACCCTACGGCTCCTACCAACCGTCAAAATTACAAATCGTTTGTGAGAGGCGAAAACGGCACCACCACCATCGATTATTTTGTCCTTTCACCCAACATAAAACTATTGCGGGTAAAAACCATTGATTTGAATTTTGCCGACAGCGACCATAATCCGGTTTATATGAAAGTGGTACTGAAACAATAGTTTTTCGTTTCTCTGACTTTTTTCTCTTCCGGATTTGTGCCACAGGTACTTCATCGGAGTCATTCGGAAGGCAACTGTAATCCTTTCAGAGCGTTCTAAAGACAAAACAGGAATTAGCCTGTGGGGTTAAAACTTTTAAAAAAACAACAAACTAACGTATGGCATCGGTTTTTGTGTTATTTTTGCACCGCAAATTTCAAGCAGTCGAACCATCATGCAGGATCCATTAGTTAAAATTTTTTCCGGAAGGCAGAGTAAATACCTTGCGGAGAAAATCGCCGAAGCCTACGGAACCCAGCTCGGAAAATCGGAAGTCATCAATTTTTCTGATGGTGAATTTCAAACTTCTTACGAAGAAAATATCCGGGGGCGTGATGTGTTTATCGTACAGTCCACTTTTCCGCCGGCTGAAAACATTCTGGAGCTCCTCATGATGATCGATGCAGCCAAAAGGGCTTCGGCCAGAAAAATTGTGGCGGTCATTCCTTATTTCGGCTACGCCCGACAGGACCGGAAAGACAAACCCCGGGTTTCCATTGGTTCCAAACTGATTACCAATCTGTTGACCACAGCAGGAATCAACCGTTTAATCACCATTGACCTGCATGCTGATCAAATCCAGGGTTTTTTGGATGTTCCGGTGGATCATTTGTATGCTTCCGTTATTTTTTATCCTTATTTGAAAAGTCTGCAACTTCCCGGTTTGATGATGGCTTCGCCCGATACGGGCGGGACGCGGCGTGCCGCTTCGTATGCCAAAGGGCTTAATACCGGATTTGCCATTTGTTACAAACAGCGTTCGCGTCCCAATGTGGTGGAACGCATGCAGCTCATTGGCGATGTGGAAGGGAAAGATGTGGTTTTGGTCGATGACATCATCGACACGGCCGGTACCATTACCAAAGCAGGAAAGCTGATTATGGAAAAAGGCGCCCGGAGTGTGCGGGCCATGGCCACCCATGCCATCTTTTCGGGAAATGCCATTGAAAACCTGAGAAATTCACCGTTTTCAGAAATCATCGTCACCGACACCATCCCCATCAAAACCGATTGCGAAAAAGTAAAAGTGTTATCCACTGCCCCGCTTTTTGCCGAAGTCATCAAGCGGGTCGAAAATTACGAATCCATTAGCTCCCTCTTTAATTTGGGGAGTAGTATTAAATAATCACTAAATTTTAAACCATGAAAACAGTATCATTGAGCGGTACGCTGAGAGCGTACGTAGGGAAAAAAGATGCTAAAAACCTGAGAAAACAGGGAAAAGTACCTTGTGTCATTTATGGCGGGAAAGAACAGAAACATTTTTTCCTTGACCAGAAAGATTTCAAGAAAATCATCTTTACTCCGGAAGTTTTTGTCATCAAAATTGATTTGGATGGCACCGTTTACGAAACCATTTTGCAGGATGTACAGTATCATCCTGTTTCCGACAAGGTATTGCATGCCGACTTTCTCGAGTTGACTCCCGGCAGGGCAGTTACACTGGCCATTCCTGTACAGTTGGAAGGTACGGCCCCGGGTGTTGTCAAGGGCGGCAGACTGCAGCTTAAATTGCGCAAGTTGCGTTTAAAAGGGCAGGTGGAAAACATGCCCGAGCATGTGGTGTTGGACATTTCCAAGCTGGACATTGGGAAATCCATTAAAGTGAAGGATATTACCTTTGAAAACATACAGATGCTTGACCCGGCCAATGCCGTTGTGGTAAGTGTGAAAGCAGCCCGTGGTATTTCGGCTGCCGAATTGGCTGCCGAAGAAGGCGAAGAGGGTGAAGAAGCTGCCGAAGAATAAATATCCGGTGAAATATTTTTTAAGAAGGGTTAAAGCGTATGCTTTAACCCTTTATTTTTGTCTTGTTTTGCTTTTGGGAAATATCCACATAGGCAAAAAAGCTTTTGATCATTATTGACAATATGCCCATGAAATACCTCATTGCCGGATTGGGAAACATCGGTTTGGAATATGCCAATACCCGGCACAACATCGGTTTTATCATTGCCGATGCACTTGCTGCTGATCTGAAAGGGAAGTTTGAAACCGAAAGGCTGGCCTCGGTGGCCCGTTTGAAATACAAGGGACGCACCCTGGTGGTGATCAAACCCACCACCTACATGAACCTGAGTGGCAAAGCGGTGAAATACTGGTTGACCAAAGAGAAAATTCCCCTGGATAAATTGCTGGTGGTATTGGATGATATCGCTTTGCCGCCCGGAACCTTGCGGTTGAAAAAACAAGGAGGTGATGCGGGGCACAACGGTCTGACCGACATCATCGAAAAGTTGGGCACCAACGTATTTCCCCGTTTGCGTTTTGGCATCGGCAATGATTTTCCCCGCGGATACCAGGTGGACTATGTGCTCGGGCAATGGAGCCGCAGCGAGGTGGATTTACTTACCCCCCGTGTGGAAAAGGCGGTGGAGGTTATAAAGAGTTTTGTTACCCTCGGTATTGACCGTACCATGAACCTTTACAACAACAAATAAAAAACGCCGGAGATTTCCGGCGTTTTGTTTGTTCTATTTTTGGGTTTCTTTCACCCGCATATCGCCCAGCAGCACGTCCCAAAATCCAATGAGCCGGCCGCCGATTTGTGTTTGTTTCCGTTTTACGTAAACCGTAATGTCTTTTTTGGTGGTATCCTGATACACCAGCCGGCCTTCTTTGTCGTAGCCTTTGAATTTTTGAAAAACGGTGATGACACCCACGTAAGTTCCATCGGGTTGGCGTTGCAAATCGCTGACATAATCAATTTTGTACCATTCAATTTCCACTTTACTGTAGTTGAGGCGCATGAGCCGTTCAAAATACTTACGGACGCCATAATAGGCAATTTGCGGACGCAACAACGAGGAAACACCGATTTCGGAGCCTTGCATAAAAAGTTCTTCGGCGCGGTCGATGACCCGGTTGGCCTCGCTCCAGGGCGTGTCTTTGCTGCCAATAATGGTGATGTATTTGCTTAGGTCCCGAACTTTTTCGAGTGCCAGGCTGTCGATGGCCTGTTTTCTTTTCGGGTTTAATGTTTCCTGGGCGGTGGCAGGGGTGACTATGGCGAGTCCCAACAAAAAAAGAAGGGAATAAACGATGTTTTTCATGGGGCTTATTTTTTAATGAGTTCTAATTCCGTTATTTTTCCTTCAGCATTTCTTTTCACCGAATCCACGGCATAGTGGTATGCTTTCCGGTCTTTCAGATAGTTTAAAAAGCGGGAGGCGGTGGTAGGGCGGTCGTAATCGTTCACACCGTCCACCTGGTCGATGATGATGAGTACCGGGACATCGGGTGAAGCAAACACCTGCAGGGTTTCGCTGATCAAACGGTTGGCTTCATCATACGAACCGGCATGGGCAATGGCGGCAAACTTTTGGTTTATGGCATTGAATTTGGCCTGTTCGGCTTTCTTTTTGGCCTCTTCCTGTTTTCGCAGGCGTTCTTCTTCGGCTTTGCGTTCGGCCTCGGCTTTTGCTGCTTTCAGTTTACTCTCCACTTTGGGGATCAGGTCTTTTACTTCGGGGTCATCAATATTGTATGATTTGATGGTGTTCAGCCTGTCGATTTGCTCATCAAGGCTCCAGGGGCTGGTGCCGTTGAGCATAGCGGTTAGGTCTTTTTTGGCTTGTTGTACCTTGGCATTATAGGCTGCAGCAGCCTGTTCTTTGGCCAGTTTTTTCTTGCTTTTGCAGGAAGAAAGCCCTCCGAGGGTGATGCTTGCCATCAGGACAATCACCAGCATCCAGGGCAACGTAATCCACTGTTTTTTCATTCTTTTTTACGGTTTAAGGTTGATATCTGTTAAACAGCCACAAAAATATTTAAAAAAGCGAAAAGAATTGTTCCTTTAACGCTTGTTATGAAAATTTCACAGTTGGGTGGCATGATGGCCGGTTTGCGTTTTTTTTTGCGGCAGGGGCGGTAGCGGCAGCCCGCAGGAACGGTGCCTTGTGAAGCTTGGGCGGGCGGCGCGACAGGTGAAGCGCCCGCCCGCCGTTTAGCTGAACGGGCACCGCGACGAGGACTATAGCGGACGACCCGTGACGGCTTTGCGGGATGGCCCGCCCAAAAAGGAAATGACATATCGAAAAAGAAATGTTTGTAAAGCGTTGAAATGGTTTTGCTCACGGTACCGTGATGGCAACATGGCGGAGCAATAATTCCGGGCAGCCTGTTTTTTGTCTGTTTGCGTTGCGTAAAATTATTAATTTAGCACGGTCGTATGGCGATAAAAGAAGAACAATATTACAAA
>CAYYRE010000152.1:0-7132 GCA_964473895.1 uncultured Lentimicrobiaceae bacterium
CGAAAAGGCAGCGGAAATACGGAAAACCCGGCGTAAACCTTTCAGGTCTTGTTCGACCTGAAAGGAGAAGAAGTGTTCGACCTGAAAAGTGAAGGAAAATCCGCCCGGCAGTTCAATGGTCTTGTTGATTGCAATTCAATTTGTTGCAGATATTCGGATAACATATCCGAATGAGCTAAAGTTTTGTTTCAAACCTGTCCGTTTTGTTTTGTGCCGATAAACCCGAAAAGCCTAAAAGGGGCAATGCCAGTAGCATTGCCCGAAATAAATAATTTTTCATACTTGTTTTTTAATATTTGATTATTATTGTTGTAATTGGGTGCCCCCCTATTATTAGAACTAAATTAAATTTTAAAATTTTAAATTAAAAACAGGAAAAAGCAGGATTTGGCAGATGGAAGGCGATGAGTTCACATCCCGTGCAGGTTTTCAGGAACAGGATAAATTTACCCATTTCGGGCTCCCAGCACGAAAAACTATTTTTACAATTCATAAAATGAACCTTTTAATATACAGCCTTACGCCGCCTCTCAGGTCTTGGCCGACCTGAAAGGGGATATTAAAACCCAACTAATATAGCCCTTTATGAGATCTTCTATTATTCTTTTTCGCCATTCTAACCTTTAAATAAAAGCCTAAAGTTGAAACAGCAGCCATAAACATAGATATTTCATTATATTTTTTAAATAGTGATATGGTATAATATCGATTGTAATGCATAACCACAACTGCCCAGATCATATTGTAAAAACCCGTAATGATTATAAAGACACTAAAGTAAATAAAAGCCCAAAGCCATATTTTTTTCCTGTTCATCTTTTATAAATTTTTAAAAATCTGTTTCTTTTTTAAAATAGTTTATTACCCGGCGGTCACCAATCCTGAGAATCCAGAATTAACAGCTGATTCACCTGCAACCAGCACCAATGCCCCCCATCCAACAGGGCCTAAAAAAGCACCGGATATGGCAACCCCTACCATACCGATACTCATACTGGCAGCATCTGCCACCAAAGCAGCACCAAGCGGGGGCAACTCAAAATTAACATCTTTCATGCTCTTACTCTTACTGCTACTAGTATTTTGTACCTTTAGCAAAAAAGAATATCCTTTTCCACTACCTCCTACGCTTTTGGGAAACCAAAAATAAGCAGAAGCTTTTAATGTTTCACCATATGTTTTTAATATCACCAATTCATCACCTCCAAGATGGAGGGATAAAGCGGTTTCCAAACTATCTACAAAATCGTTCAGTTTGCTACAGCTCATATTGTTCATCTTAGCCTCTTTCGTAGCCAATGCAATAGACTCAATAAGTAACTTTTTATTACTCAACTTACTTGAATTAATTTTATTTATTAAGTCATTAGAATTAACAATTTTAATAGCAGAGTCTTGAGAATTCTTAAAGCTTTTATGGTAGTAACTTCGTAAAATTTTTTCTTTTTGCTGGTAAGAGATACCTTTCAAATCTGATTTTAAAAATGCTTGTTTAAACTTTAAAATTTTACTTTCATTTGAATCAAAATCATAATGGCTAATTATATTTTCCAAGTATTCATTATGTAACAGTGCCAATTTTGTTATTTTAACATCTTTGCTATCCTTAATAGTCGGGGCAGTCTTTTGGCATCCGGCAAAAATAGCTACCCCAAAAAACAATGCAATGCTTAATATAAATAATTTCGGCTTCATATTATAAATATTTTAATTATTCCCTACTCTTTTAAGGTTTTTCGGATCCACCTGTTTCTTTTCAAGGGTTGAAACATCCTCAATGATTAGCTATTTTTTCGCAAATAGCTCAGCGTGCCTCATTCTGTACTATTTAACTTCCAAAACCGGCAAGTATAAATTTAGCTTCGTATCTTTGCCGCATTACCTCCTTTCTTTGTTTTGTGTTTGTCTATTCGCATAATCATTTACATTTCAATCAAAGGAGGTATTTTTACTCCTACGGAGTATTTTTCTCCCTTTATCGAATTTTCATTCAATTCACTTAAAACCGGTTTTGGATGTATCAGCAGGGTGGTTTGGGCTCTGTTGATTTATTTTGCAATACTAAAAGAAAAAAAACAGAAAAACAAAGGATTGTTGAAAATTTAACAAAAATTTTTCGTACATGAACGCATGATTCTTGGTGTGAACAGGTTAACGAAATAATTTTTTTATCAAAAAGGTGGCGGAAATGCGGAAAACCGGTGTAAACCTTTCAGGTCGAAGCAGGCTGGTGCAGGAGCGTCCTGAAAGGTTGAGAAAGAAGATTTTATATTGTCGTTAGCTGATGAATAATATCATCCGAACTTATTCCGCTTTGCAGGTCGAAGCAGGCTGGTGCAGGAGCGTCCGGAAAGGTTGGGAAAATAGGGTCTGTCTTTTGTACCTTCCTGTTAAATAATATCACACTGGCTTTTTCCACCTTTCAGGTCTTGTTCGACCTGAAAGGTGGAAAAAGCGTTCGACCGGAAAGGAGATGTTCCCTGCGGCAGGGACCGAAGGAATTCCTTTGGAAGATAGAGCGGATCAGCCCGCAGGACGGGAGCGGCATGGAAACCGGCGGAGACGGGGCGACCGGAGGAAGCCTCCGGAAACGCCTTAGCTGACACCGCCCCTGCCGTAGGCCTGTGAGCGATAGCCCGTGAAAGCCTGTGCGCCGGCCTGCCCAACCAATACGGGTCGGGCAGGCCCGCCCAAAAAAGATTTTCAACAAGGCATAATAAAATTTCAAACGCCTTTTTCGTAATTTTGCCCAAAACAAAACGCCATGAACCTTCAAGATTTTCAGGCGGCCATTTTGCGGGGCATCCCCGATGAACTGCCTGCTGCCAAACCTTACGATACCAACATCAACCACGCTCCCGTCCGACGCGACATCCTGACACCGGAAGAAAAACGACTGGCACTGAAAAATGCGTTGCGTTATTTTCCGGAAAAATTTCACAAAACACTGGCACCCGAATTTGCCGAAGAATTGAAAAAATACGGCCGGATTTATATGTACCGGTTCCGCCCCGACTATGATATGTACGCCCGCCCCATCGACGAATATCCGCACAAAAGCCGGCAGGCGGCCGCCATTATGTTAATGATTCAAAACAACCTCAACCCGGCGGTGGCACAACATCCGCACGAGCTTATTACCTACGGCGGCAAAGGCTCTGTCTTCATGAACTGGGCGCAGTATCTGCTCACCATGCAGTACCTCGCCACCATGACCGATGAACAGACGCTGGTGATGTATTCGGGACATCCGCTGGGGCTGTTTCCTTCGCACAAAGAAGCGCCGCGGGTGGTGGTTACCAACGGCATGGTGATCCCCAATTATTCAAGCCAGGACGACTACGAACGGTTTAATGCCCTCGGCGTAAGCCAGTACGGACAAATGACCGCCGGCTCGTACATGTACATCGGCCCGCAAGGCATCGTCCACGGCACCACCATCACCGTGATGAATGCCGCCCGTAAAACAGCCAAAAAGGGCGAAGATCCGTTTGCCGGAAAATTGTTTGTATCTTCGGGCCTCGGCGGCATGTCGGGAGCACAACCCAAGGCCGGTAACATTGCCGGTGTTATTTCGGTGGTGGCCGAAATTAACCCCAAAGCGGCACAAAAACGCTACGACCAGGGCTGGGTGGACGAAATCTATACCGACCTCGACCAACTGACAGCCCGTATCCGCCGCGCCAAAACTGCCAAAGAAACAGTATCCATGGCCTACCAGGGCAACGTAGTGGAGCTGTGGGAAAAACTGGATCAAGAAAATATTTATGTGGATCTCGGCTCCGACCAAACCTCACTGCACAACCCCTGGGCAGGCGGTTATTATCCTGTGGGACTGAGTTTTGAAGAATCGAACCGGCTGATGGCCGAAGATCCCGAAACATTCAAAGAAAAGGTACGCCATTCGTTGCGCCGGCAAGTAGCCGCCATCAACAAACATACGGCACGCGGTACTTACTTTTTCGATTACGGCAACGCTTTCCTGCTCGAAGCTTCACGCGCCGGTGCCGACATCATGGCCGGCGATGGTGTCAATTTCAGGTATCCATCCTATGTCCAGGACATCATGGGGCCGCTCTTTTTCGATTACGGTTTCGGCCCGTTCCGCTGGGTGTGTACCTCCGGCAAACCCGAAGACCTGGCCCTTACCGATGAAATTGCCACCGATGTACTCGAAAAAATCATGGAAACGGCTCCGGATGAAATCCAAAGCCAAATGGCCGACAACATCGCGTGGATCAAAGGCGCACAGCAAAACCATCTGGTGGTAGGCTCGCAAGCCCGTATCCTGTACGCCGATGCCGAAGGCCGTATCAAAATCGCCTCGGCGTTCAACCAGGCCATCCGCAACGGCCGCATTTCGGCCCCCATTGTCCTCGGTCGCGACCATCACGATGTCTCGGGCACCGACTCCCCTTTTCGCGAAACGTCCAACATTTACGACGGTTCCAAATTCACCGCCGACATGGCCATTCAAAACGTCATAGGCGATGCCTTCCGCGGCGCCACCTGGGTATCTATCCACAACGGCGGCGGTGTCGGCTGGGGCGAAGTAATAAACGGCGGTTTCGGCATGGTCCTCGATGGTAGCGAAGAAGCACAGCGCCGCCTGAAAGCCATGCTCTACTGGGATGTCAACAACGGCATCACCCGCCGCAGCTGGGCCCGCAACCCGGGAGCTTTGTTCGCCGCCAAACGCGCCATGCAAAACAACCCGGCCCTCAGGATTACATTGCCCCACATTGCCGACGACAAGTTGATAGATTCGCTGTTTTAGCTTTTTATTTTTTGGGCGCCCGGGCGTAGCCTCCGTTATAGTCACGCCCCCGGAAAACGGTATTCCGCAACGGCTTTCCGTGGGCTTCCTCTGGTCGCCACGGCCCGCCGGCTCCATATCCGTTTCCGGGCCCGTGAGCTGCCACTGCGGCTACTGGCGCAATGTATCCGTTTGGCAGACAGGTACCGGCAGATCATTATGTTGATGCGGTAAATCATGAACATCAATGAATGAATAATGATTTACGAAGAGGCCCTTTGTAAATCTAAAATCGTTTTCGTTCATCAACATTCACTATTCAAATCAAAAAAATCTAAGATCGTTTATAACACAATGAACCATAGCTGTTTATTCTTATCCTCAAAAGTTGGACGCAGCATCGGTAATTTGCAATAAATTATAAACCGGCAAATAAATTCCGGATATTCCCCTTTCGGAAGAACCCGTCCCGCTTTACCGGGAGGTGTAGAGGCAGATATATCAAAAAGATACGGATTTTCCGGTTTATCAGGTAGTTCAAGTAAACTTGGTTTCGTAAACGCGCATAAAAATCAGCTGTTAAAATAAGAATAAGCAGATTCATCACCCGAAAGAGTCCAAACCGAAATATTTTATACTTTTGTAACATCAATTTTTATAATCGTTATTTAATCTAAATAAAAATAAAATGGCAATAACAAAACAGCAGGTGGTTGATGCGCTGAAACAGGTTATCTTTTTTGCCAAGAAAGATAACATTGTGAATCTGAACATGATTCAGGACATTTCCATCAAAGGAAATGAGATCAAAGTAACCATTGTTTTTGAAAAATTAGATGATCCGGCTGTGGGGATTATTTATAATTCGGTGGTGAAAACCCTGAAAAACGAGCTGGGAAATGACATTACGGTGGATGTGAAACCGGTGGCCGATGATACTCCGGGGCCTCTCTCGGGTGTGAAAAACATTGTGGCCGTTATTTCCGGAAAAGGAGGTGTCGGTAAATCGACCGTAGCCGCCAACCTGGCCGTTTCGTTGGCCAAAGACGGTAACAAGGTGGGTATTCTCGATGCGGATGTGCTGGGGCCCTCCGTGCCCATTATGTTTGGCGTGGAAGGCGGCCAGCCGAAAGTGATTGAAAGGAAAGGCAAACCGGTTTTGCTCCCGCTGGAAAACTACGGGATTAAAATTCTTTCCATCGGCTTTTTTGTTAAACCCGAACAAGCGCTCATGTGGCGGGGTTCTATGGCCAACAATGCTTTTAACCAGCTTATGACCGATTGTGATTGGGGTGAACTGGATTATCTGGTTATCGATATGCCTCCCGGTACGGGCGATATCCAACTCACACTGGCCCAAAACTATAACATCACGGGGGCTGTACTGGTAACGACACCCCAAAAGGTAGCGGCAGCCGATGTGCGCCGTGCCGCCATGATGTATCGCCAGGAAAAACTGACCATTCCTTTGTTGGGGATCATTGAAAACATGTCCTATTTTATTCCGGAAGACCAGCCGGACAAAAAATATTACATTTTCGGGCAGGGTGCCAGTGATCAGCTTGCCAATGAGTTGGGTATTAAGGTGCTGGGACGGATACCTATTGATCCGAAAGTGACCGAAACCGGCGACAAAGGAACCCCTCTGGCGCTTGTGGATGGTTCTTCTGTCAGCGAAGCCTTTAAGGAAATTGTTCTAAAACTCAAGGGCGAAATTGGCAAATTGTAAATTTTATCAGGTAACTTCACTGCTTAAAAACAACACTCATGGAAGACGAAAGAAAAAAGCTCAACGAAAAAGTACAAAATGTCATTGAACAAGTACGCCCTTATCTGCAACAAGATGGGGGAGACATCAATTTTATCGAAATCACCGATGACAATGTGGTCAATGTGGAACTGACAGGGGCCTGCGGTGCCTGTCCGTTCAGTACCATGACCCTTAAAAACGGGGTGGAAGCCACGTTGAAAAAAGTGATTCCAGAAATCAAAGAAGTGGTGGCCGTAAACCTGTAAAACAAAAACCGCTTTTCGGGCCAAACTCCTTTTTCCGTAAAAATTTTTCCGGAAAAGGGAGTTTTTTGTTTCCCGCTAAATGACTACTTTTGTCTTTATCAAGACCGCTTACCTTTATAAGTTAATAAATGATTGGGCCGAGAGCCCGTAAGACAAATTTTAAGGAAACGGTCTTGATTTTTTTTCGTCTGCGTGTAAAATGTTTTCGTGTATCTTTGTCTTTCACAAAACATACCGGTCATGAACAACGAAATCATCCGTCTGGATAAAATAGCGCGGCATTATCATGTAGGTTCCGAAATTGTAAAAGCCTTACAGGATATCACACTTTCTATTCAGAAAAATGAATTTGTGGCCCTG
>CAYYRE010000153.1:0-7054 GCA_964473895.1 uncultured Lentimicrobiaceae bacterium
TTTTATAAAATGAAGTTGTTTAAAGTTTATCTAAAAACATTATTTATAACGTATTGTCAATCAGCAAATAAATACCGAATATTCCCCTTCTTGAAGGGGTGTAGGGGTAGGTATATAAAAAAGACATTTATTTGCTGATTGATCAGGTTCTTAGCAAATTTTCGTTTTGTAAACTTTAAAACAACTTCAAAAAAAATTCCTGCTGTTTTTTATATGATTTCATCCAAAATGGTCCGGGCCATACTTTCTGCCGGTTCTTCCACCGGAAAGATTACCGGATGGGTAATTTGAAAATGAGAAATTATTTTTTCCACCAGATTTTCACGTACGGTCATTAAAACGGGTATCTTATTTTCCAGCAAAACGATTAAAATGTCATGCCAAACTTTTCCTTGCAGTTCGTAACGGCCGATTTCATCCACCACAGCCAGGGCGCCATGCTGTTGAATGCCGTTGCGCAAGATGTGTTCGCCTTCCTGTAAAGTAGCGGGATTAAAAACAAAAGTTCCTTTGGATATGCCGGTACGTCCCTTGCGTGTACAGAGTAAGTGTTGCCGGCCTGAGGCAATATCGATGATACGGAAAGCTTTCCGCAGTCCGTTTTCCCACTCTCCGGGGGCGTAAAATCCAAATACACCGGGCAGGGAGGGTTGTAACAAATGAACCAATGCCTTGAGTTTACCTGTTTTCCCCTCGCCTTGCTTGCCTTGGATGATAAAAACTCGGGAATCCTTCATATGGCAAAACTATGAATTATCTTTGCACCATGTTTTATTCCACCAACAGTTTAAAAGAAATAAAGGAAAAGGCTATTGCTGATCTTTCCGCCTTTTACCATGTACATGAGGCCCACAATATGGTCAACCAACTGATTCGGCATCTTTTGGGAATGTCGCGGGTGGACCAGCAACTGGACAGGGATAAAAGGTTGTCCGAGTCGGAAATGGTGCTGTTCCACAAAGCCATGAAACGTCTGTTGGCCATGGAACCGCTGCAATATGTGGTGGGTCATACCGATTTTTACGGCTTGACACTGGAAGTAGGGCCGGGAGTATTGATTCCGAGGCCCGAAACGGAAGAGATGGTTCACCGGATATTGTGCGAAAAGTTACCCGAAAAAATCAGTGTACTGGATATGGGAACCGGCAGCGGTTGCATTGCCCTGGCCCTGAAAAGTGAGCGGACAGCGTGGGAAGTTATGGCGGTGGATGTTTCGCACGAGGCCATTCGCCAAGCCGAAAAGAACAGTGAGAAAACAGGACTTGCCGTGGATTTCCGGTGGTGTGATATTTTACAGGTTACCGGATGCCTTAAAAAAACCGGAAAAAAATTTGACCTTATTGTGAGTAATCCGCCTTATGTTTCGCATGCTGAAAAAAAGTTCATGGCCGGTAATGTGTTGAAATATGAGCCGGAGGCAGCGCTTTTTGTTCCGGATGAGGACCCTTTGTTGTTTTACCGTCAAATGATTACCTTCTCCAAAGAGGCTTTGTTACCCCAGGGGCTTTTGTTTTTTGAAGTGAACGAAAATTTTGCCAGTCAAACGGCGGCCCTTTTGGAGAATTCCCTGTTTTATCCTCCCGAGATCATTCGTGATATTCGTGGAAAGCAACGGTTTATTCGAGCCCGGAAGCGCGGATGAATTTTTAAAAGCCGTCTAACAGCAATGTCGATATGGAAAAAAGCCATCAATTTTCCCGATGAGGTTGGCTTTCCCCATTAATGGCAACACCGTTTAAACGGGTATATAGTTCTTCGAGAAAAACCATGGTTTTTTGGTAAATTCCAGGGCTTCTCGATTCGCGCGGGCCGGCAATATTCAGGTTGGTAATCCGGTAGGTTTCCAGCAGGTTTATTAAACCGGTTTCCTGGTCTTCGCTGTTCATGGTCAGGTGTACGACGTATATGGGCTTGTTGAGCGATTCGGCATAATCAAGGGTCAGGATGGTTCCTCTATCCGGTTTGTTCAATATGAAAGCCAATACGCCATCGCTTTCGTCTACATTTTTTTTTGTACGCTCTTGCGTTTCGGCAGAAAGTGTTTCTTGCAAAGGGTATTTTTCCGGAATGATGCCATCCTCTGCTTTCCTCCCTTTGGGGCACCAACCAAAACAGTGGATTCCATATTTTAAAGCAAAGTCGAGCGCAGCCCTGTCCACCCCTGTTTGTCCTCCTGATATTATGCGCAACGACCGAATCCAATCCGTCATAAACTATTTTGAATTATTGACAAAATCTCGTTGGGCTTTGAATAAATTGATGGCTTGTAAAAATAG
Organism: uncultured Lentimicrobiaceae bacterium; assembly: GCA_964473895.1. GTDB lineage: Bacteria > Bacteroidota > Bacteroidia > Bacteroidales > F082 > Sulfidibacterium. Next base: position 2,277 of record CAYYRE010000153.1, read on the forward strand.
GTTCTTTGTTTCATCCAGCAAATTTAAATATAAAATACTGTTGCGCGTACCTACCTGTTTCTTTTTTATTCGCTGAATTTGTTTTTTCCGGTATTCTTCGATATGCTTCAAACCTTTGGCCTGCTCTTCCAATAATTTCGGCTGGGTGGAGTAATCTTCTTTTACAATGCTTTGCAAAGTGATTTTAAGGATGGTTTCCATATGTTGCGACAGATGTTCCAACTCTTTTATTTGATCGGCTATCAATGGTTTATGATTGTTGTCCACATGTTCAAAAGCATGATTACAGAAAAAAGTGATGCTGTGCAGCATTTCGCGCATGTAGTCCATGGCTTGCACGAGAAAAGAGCCTGAATCAATACTCATTTCGTCGAGCCGTTCGATAACGACATTGATGTGGTCTTTGATGTATTTGGTACGGACCACCATTTCGTTGATGGCTTTTTTGGTTTTCTTGAGCTTTTTGATGTCTTCGTTTTCCAGTCCTTCAATGGTGTGGCGGTATTCGCGAATGATCCGTTTCAGGTTGCCCACCAAAAGGGTCAAAAAGCGTTCCGAAAGATTTTCTTCGGTCACACCGTAAACTTCCTGGTCCAGTTCCTGGTGTTCTGCCGTGTGTTTTTTATGGGAAATGGCCGTCCGGTACATGAGGTAGAAAACCAGCAGGGCTATTACCGCAATGCTGGGGATGCCAAGATAGGCAAAAATAGTAACAAATACAAAAGCAATGGAAAAAGCGGTAAGAGCCGTCAAAAACCAACCGCCGATAACAGAAAAGACTCCTGAAATACGGTAAACAGCGCTTTCGCGATCCCAGGCACGGTCGGATAACGAAGCCCCCATGGCGACCATAAAAGTAACGTATGTTGTCGAAAGGGGGAGCCTTAAAGAAGTGGCAAAGGCAATCAGTACACTCGATACCACCAGATTGACAGATGCCCTTACCAAGTCGAAGGCCGGGACATCAGCTTTGGATACTTTGCTATGGGTGGTTTCCTCTTCACGGTACGGTTCAAACTGCTTTTCAACGGTACGGATTAACGCCTCGGGTATTATTTTGCGGATGCCTTTGGACATATTGATGGAAGAGCGTACCAGCACTTTTGAAACACCCAAAGGTTTAAAACGTTCATCACCTTCGGCTTGCCGGCTCAGGTCAACCGACGTTTTGATCACTGTCTTGGCTTTCTTTGAGAAGAAAAGGGTAAGTACCATAATAACGCCGGCAATCAATAAAAAAGAAACGGGAGTAGGGACTTTTCCGCTCAATTCCACCATTCCCAGTAGGTGGGGGTCGGCACCCGGATGTTTCAAGAAAATCAACAAAGCATCATATCCTGCTATGGGAACGCCGATAAAGTTGACCAGGTCGTTTCCGGCAAAAGCCATGGCAAGGGCCAGTGTCCCTCCTAAAACGATGGTTTTTAATATGTTCAGTTTAAAAACAAGATAAAGAAACTCCAATAAGATACTCCACCCGATAAAGCTGTAAAGGATAATGAGTCCTGCGTGGGTGGCAATCCATGTTTTGGATTCGGCAGAGATAAAAGAAGCGTGGCTGGCCCCTTTGACCAATATAAAGTAGGTAATGGCGCTGAAGGCAATGCCTCCCCAAAGGGCGCCGAACCATTTGATTCTTGCTTTGTAGTTAAAACTGAACAGCAACCGGACGAGATATTGGATGAATGCCCCCACGACAAAAGCGACGGCTACCGAAATCAGGATGCCTGAAATAATGGCCAGGGCTTTTCCCGAATTGATAAAAGATCCCAGGTTTATGCTTTGATGCATATCCTGTAAAATACCATTGGATACGAGGTATTCTTTAAACGAATGCATGGCTTCGGCAGAAACAGACAATTTGTAAACCGACATGCCTACGGCAGCTCCCAGTAAATCAAAAACAATGGAAACGGTGGTGGAGGTGGGCATTCCAAAGGTGTTGAAAATATCCAGCAAAACAATGTCGGAAAGCATAACCGCCACAAAAATCATCATGATTTCAGAAAAGTAAAACATCTGAGGGTGAAAAATCCCTTTGCGGGCCACCTCCATCATGCCGCTCGAAAAAAGGACCCCGAACAAAATACCCACGGCCGCGGTGATCACAATAATCCTGAAAGGCGCTACTTTGGAGCCTACAGCCGAATTTAAAAAGTTCACCGCATCGTTGCTGACGCCTACCACGAGGTCGAAAGCGGCAAGAAGAAATAAAAAGATGACCAGACCAATGTACAGTGTTTCCATTGTTATTTGTTTTTCAGAAATTATCTGGCGCCAAAATTAAAGAATCCTTTCCCTTTCTACCTTTTGTAATGTTAAGAAATTATTAAATCTTCTTTTTCTAAATTTGCAAAATATTAATAATCAGCTATATACCTGTTATTCGTTTAAATAAAATCTGTTCCGGGAGCATCTTGCAGGGAAGTGGGTTATATCGGCAGCAGATGGTTTCACGGAAATTATTTTTCAGTGAAATAATTTTTTACTGAAAAACAGTTTCAATATTTTGAAAAAAGAAAAATGATGTATATTTGCAGCCCTGAAACGGTGGATGTAGCTCAGTTTGGTTAGAGCATCGGATTGTGGTTCCGAGGGTCGTGGGTTCAAGTCCCATCTTCCACCCTTTAAGAGTCGAAAAACCGCTTAAATCATATGACTTAAGCGGTTTTTTTTATTCCTTAAAAACCAACATGACACTCCGGAACGAATGTGGTTTATCCACTACTTTTTTGTAGGAATGGTAAAAACCGGCCTTGAAATTCCCGGATATAAAAATCCCCGGAGGTTTTACAACACCCCGGGGAAATTATTTTAGGAACTCAAAAGTTATTCAGTGACTTCCACCACCACTTCGTCGCTTTGCCACAAACCGTGTTTGGTACAAAAAGCCATGGCGGTGAGTTTTAGGTTACGGGTGGGGACGATGTAAAAATCCACTTCCACATGACCGGGTTGGTTGCCGAGTGCACCGGGAACAAAAGTGGCCTGTGCCAGGTTGTTTTCGCCGTTCCACAGCTGTACCCAGGCAATGTAATGGTCAAAATCATCCGGGTGGGGATATGCGTCACCCAGTTTAACCGTTACTTTGAATTTTTCCCCTTTTTTGGCTGTTTTTTCACAATGGATAAACGGGGAATGACGGTCGATGTAATCTTTCTTTGCTTCGCGGTCGATGGTTGAAATATCGACATATCTGTTAATTTTCATGGCTGTATAATTTAAAATGATTATTAATAAGGCAAAAGTATAAAAAAACCCGAAGCAAAAACAGTTGGATTAATCTTTTTTAACATTCCCGGTATCCTGTTTTTCTGCTTTTGCATCTGCGTTGTTTTCATCGCCAATCCCCAGATCGGAAATCAGTTTTTGTTGTAACGTGGCCGGCTCAATGTTATGCCGGATATTCCCGCCGGTACAATAGGAAATGTTTCCTGTTTCTTCTGAAACAACAATGGCAATGGCATCCGAAGCCTCGGTAATTCCCACGGCAGCCCGGTGCCGTAGCCCGGCATAACGCGGCAGCTTTTTTTTGGAAACAGGTAATACACAACCGGCCGCTTTGATGCGGTTTTGGGTGATGATCATGGCCCCGTCGTGCAACGGACTGTTTTTAAAAAAGATATTTTCAATTAAGAGGCTGCTGATGAGGGCATCGATGAGTACGCCTGTATTGACCACCTGTTGTAGCTCGTTTTGCCGCGTAATAACAATCAGTGCCCCTTGTTTCAGGTTGCTCATGTGCTGGCAGGCGGCCACCACCGGGTCGGTGTCTGTTTCGTAAGAGGTTTCGAACCAGTTGGAAATAAAGGCAAAATGTTTTCCGTATTTCCCTAAAAAAGAAGGGGTTCCGAGTGCCAGTAAAAATTGCCGGATCTCCGGCTGGAAAATGATGAGAAAAGCAATGATACCCACACTGATAAAGGCGCCGAGGATATCCGATAGCAACTGCATTTTGAGCGCAGCCGTTATTTTCCATAAAACAAAGATGGCCACAATCCCGAGAAAAATATTGATGGCAGCCGTTCCTTTTAAAAGTTTATAAAGCATAAACAACAAAACGGCAACGAAAAAAATATCGAGCAGGTCGAGGATACGGATATGGATAAACAAGGTGGCCAAATCTTATGAATTTTCAGTTGTAAAAATAATACTAATTGGATGACCTTCCAAAGGTACGGTAAAATTCCACAATCTCGATGGCCTGCCGGGCTTCTTTTACATCGTGTACCCGTAACAGGTTGGCTCCGTTGAGCAATGCCAGTGTATTAACCACAATGGTACCGGTGAGTGCTTCTTTGGGCAGCGTATGTAAAACTTTGTTGATCATTGATTTCCGGGAAATGCCTGCCAGTAAAGGCAAATCATCAATACGCACCTCGTTCATACGGCCCAGGAGCGCGTAATTGCCCTGGAGGGTTTTTCCGAAACCAAAGCCGGGATCCAATACAATGTCACGGACGCCCATAGCACGAAGCTGTGCCGTCTTTTCCATAAAAAATTGCCTGACCCGCCCGGCGGTATGGTCCGGCAGGGGCGCTTGCTGCATGGTTTGGGGCGTACCATGGATGTGCATCAAAACATAAGGTACGCCAAGTTGTGCTACGGTCGAAAACATTTCTTTATCAAATGTTCCCCCCGAAATGTCGTTGATCATATGAGCCCCGGTGCCAATACATTGGCGGGCCACTTCCGCATGGTAAGTGTCAATGGAAAAGAGTGCATTGGGAAATGCATGTACCAAACGTTGCAACGCGGGGAGTAACCTCCCAAGCTCT
>CAYYRE010000154.1:0-6968 GCA_964473895.1 uncultured Lentimicrobiaceae bacterium
CTAACGCAGGCAGACAGGTGTGCCGGTTTGCCGCCATGGATTTTTCATCCGGAATGCCATGAATAAATTCATGGGTAAGGGTTGTGCCGTCTGCAGTAAGCGGACTTGTACAGGATTTTTGGGAAGGCAGATCGGGCGGTCAATATTTGTTAAAGCGTTTGCCAAACGAAAAGGCAAGATAAAGGGTGGGGTAGAAGATGGTGTTTTTTTGTCCTGACATTATGATGATGCCGCCCGGGATGACGTCGAGGGTTCCGCCGATTTCCAGTGATTTCACGCGGGTTTGTATTTTGCCGAATTCGAAGTTCAGTCCGGCTTTGGCATAAAAGCCCGGATGGAAGGTGATTTCGGCAATACCTTTGGTAAAAGGTGCCCGGCCGTAAATGTCGTCCCATGAGTTGTTGGCCGGGTTAAACTTTTCCGTACGGGTTTCGTAAGTGTATTTCCCGGGGCTGACTTCATGATAATAAATCACATACAAATAGTACGGTTTGGCCAGTCCGAGGCTGAAGCCTCCGCCATAGGTGAGGCGTACTTCCACGCCCCCTGTGTAATAGGGCTTGCGGTTGAGTAGTTTTTTCCATGAAATACCGGCCCGCAAAAAGAAAACATCGTTCAGTTTGCCGTAAACATATTTCTTGGAATAGGCATAGTAGGGGTTGAGCAACCGGACCTGTTTGTAGGAATACATGTAAACCCCTTCGAATTCCCAAAGCCGTGTGTTGAAATAAGAAAGCCGTTTTCCGGTTTTGTACCGGATGCCATATCCCAGGTTGGTGGCTACCACACCGAACGTGCGAATGCGGTTGTACAAAATCTTGTTAACAATGCTGTCCGGAACGGTTTCGGTATCAAATTGGCTGAATGCCGGCATAAACCGGAATACCAGCAAAAACAGAAAAAGATATTTTACCCGGTGGGACATACTGTTTGACAACATGGATTTTTGACGTTTCAAATATACACGAAATTTTTCCTGTGGGAATTCCTAAAAGAAAGAAAAACAATCTTCTTAAATGCTTCCCCGTTTATACAGGTTGAGAAGCGAAAAAGAAAAATTCGCAGCAGGCACTTTTTCAAAAGGTACCGTACAGATAAGCTACGCGGCAGGGGCCTTCTTCCGAATGCATGCAAGAGCCCAGCGCGTGGACCAGATTGCATGTTTTTTTGAAATGGGGACAGTGTTCCGGTAACAAAGTTCCTTTCATGATTTCGGCGCAAGGGCATTCATTTTGAACGGTTGGCACCGGGAGCGTTTCATCGAAAAATACTTTTTCGGCATCAAACATGCGGTATGCCCGGTTGATGGCAAATCCTGCTTCGGGAACCATTCCGTATCCGTTGCAAAAGGCCGTTTGCGGGGAAAATACTTCTTCAAGAAGCTGATGGGATTTGGGGTTGCCGTTGTCGGATACAGCTTCCGGAAAGAGATTTTCCGTTTCGTGTGTGCCGTTTTGTATTTGCTTTACCAAAGCAAGCAGTGCGTGGAGCAGCTCTTCGGGCTGATAGCCGCTGATAACCATTGGTAATTGATATTTTCGGGAAACCTCCCGGAAATAATTTACCCCCATGCTGGCTGCCACCCGGCCCGAGGTGACCACCCCATGCAACGGAAACGTTTTGTTTTCCAGTGCTGTTTTCATACAGGTGACCAGCCGGCGATGGCCTGTAAGTACCTGGAAATTAAAAAGTCCGGCCACTTTGGCTTGCAACAGGGCCGCTGCAGTGGAAGAAGCAGCCGATTCGAAACCGATGGCGGGAAAAACAATGCGCTTTCTCCGGTTCTTTTTGGCCAGCAGCAGTACATCCCACAAGCTGTTCACTACACGGACATCGGCACCGGCAGAGCGGATCTTTTCCAGTGATGTTTCTGTTCCGGGAATACCGAGCAGATCCTGGAAAGTGGCTACAATGACATTGTTGCGCCGGCTGTAAGCCGCCAGCTTGTCAATAAATGCAGGGGGTAACAGGCAGGCCGGACAAGCCGGACCATCGTGCAGATGAAGCTGTTGCGGTAAAAGTCCGGCGAGTTTGTTTTTCAATAAAGTGACCCTGAACCCGCTGCACATGAGTAGCAGATGCATGGGGCGGTCAACCGTTTCTTTTAACCGGCCGGCCAATTTTTCGACCGGCAGGTTTGCATTGTCTGAAGGGGATAAGGTCACAGGCTGTTTTTTATTTTTTCGGTTTCCAAAAGGGCATCGTACAGAATTTCCACCGGATGCAGGGCGGTGCGTTGTGTGCCGTCTTTGATTTGATGACGACAAGAAGTGCCGGGTGCTGCAATGATTGTTTCGGGGCTGCTGTTGCGTACGGCAGGGAAGAGCACCAGTTCACCCACTTTCATGGAAAGTTCGTAATGTTCTTTTTCGTATCCGAAAGCACCTGCCATACCACAACATCCCGAAGGAATTTCTTCAACGGTAAAGTTTTCGGGAAAACTCAAAACAAACAGGGTGGGTTTGGTGGAGGCCAGTGATTTTTGATGACAGTGCCCATGAAGCTTGATGTGTTTGTGGGTTTGGGTAAACTGTTCCTTTTTGATTTTCCCTGCTTTTATTTCTCTTTCGAGAAATTCATCGATCATCAGTGCATTTTTGGCCAGGTTTTCTGCTTCTTTTTGCAAGGCTTTGTCTGACAGGTCGATATATTCATCGCGGAAAGTCAGGATGGCCGAAGGTTCTATTCCGACCAGCGGTGTTTCGTCGGATATCTTATCTTTTAGCATCCGGATGTTGGTATTGGCAATGGCTTTGGCTTTTTTTACCATGCCTTTTGAAAGGTAGGTGCGGGCACTTTCGAGATGTTTGGGCAGTACGACCTCGTAACCCAGTTTGGTCAGCAGCAAAATGGCTTTGATGCCCACATCGGTATCGTTAAACCGGGTAAATTCATCATTGAAAAGATATACTTTTCCGTTGGGAAACGGACGGTTTTTCAGATGCGAATTGTTTTTACGTGCCCATTTGTCAAGTGTTGTTTTGGAAAGCAGTGGGAATTTCCGTTCCGGGGCAAACCCCAGGATTTTGGCACTGAGTCCCGAAAGGAATTTGTTTTGTTGGAAAAAGTTATAAAGGCCGGGGGCCAGGCTGCCCAGCCGGTTTATTTTGGCAATATGGGCAATGAGCCGTGAGCGTAACGGGATGCCATGTGCTTCGTAGTAGTGCTGCAGGAATTCGGCTTTCAGTTTGGTCATGTCCACACTCGAAGGGCACTCGGATTTGCAACCTTTGCACATAAGGCAAAGGTCGAGGGCTTGGTAAATCTCTTGGTGATCGAACGGGTTTTTTTGTCCCGGTTTGCTGATGAACTCACGCAGTATATTGGCCCTGGCACGGGTTGATTTGTCCTCATCGCGGGTGGCCATGTAGCTGGGGCACATGGTGCCGCCAATGATTTCGGTTTTGCGGCAAAGTCCGGTACCGTTACACTTTTCGGCAGCCCTTACAATGCCCAGGTCTTTGGAAAAGTCGAAATAGGTTTTGATTTCCGGGGTTTCCTGTCCGGGTTGGTAACGCAGACTGGTATTCATGCGCGGGGTATCGGTAATTTTTCCGGGATTAAAGATGTGGCCAGGGTCCCATGTGCGTTTCAGTTCTTTGAATAAGTGATAGATTTTATCGCCTACCATGAGGGGGATAAACTCGCCCCGCAACCGTCCGTCGCCATGTTCACCGCTGAGCGACCCGCGGTATTTTTTTACCAAAAGGGCGGTTTCACGTCCGATTTTGTAAAAAAGTTCCACATCTTCCGGATCTTTCAGGTTGAGTACCGGACGGATGTGCAGTTCGCCCGTTGAAATGTGGGCGTAATACACCACCTCTTTATTGTATTTGTGCAGGATGGTTTCCTCAAATTCGGCAATATAGTCGGGCAACAGGTCGGGCAATACAGCAGTATCTTCGGTGACGGGTACCGGCTTGCTGTCGCCGGGCATGTTACCCAGAATGCCGAGTCCTGCTTTACGCAGATCCCATACACGGTCGATGTTTTCGCCGGTGACCATGGGGAAATGATAGCCCAAGCCTGCCTGACGCATGGCCTCTTCCATTGCTTTTGCTTTTTCACGGATAACCTCCATGTTTTTTTCGGCAAATTCAACGATGAGGATGGCGCCGGGGTTGCCCTTGACGAAAAACCGGTTTTTTCGTTGCTCGATGTTTTCGCGTGTCAGTTCAAGGATAACCCTGTCCATAAGTTCTATGGAGTAAGGTTTGTATTTTAATGCTATGAGATTGGCTTTGAGCGATTCGGCCACCGTATCGAGGTGAACACAGACCAGTGCTTTGTTTTCGGGCGGCAACGGTACCAGGTTGAGTTTGATTTCGGTGGTGAGGGCCAGCGTTCCTTCGGAACCGGCCAGCAGCTTTGAAAAGTTAAACGGTACACCATTGCCGGTAAAAGGGTCGGTTTGCAGCAACAGATCGATGGCATAACCGGTATTGCGCCTTTTGAGTTCGGGAACCGGAAACTGTTCTTTGATTTCTTTTTGTATTTCGGGATTTTCGAGTGTGGCGCGTATCTGCCGGTAGATTTCCCCTTCGCGACCCGGGAGTTGACATTTTTTATGAAATTCGGGGGTGGTAAGGGGACCGAAAACGGCTTGGCTGCCATCGCTGAGCAGGGCTTTTACTTCAAGGGTATGGTCGCGGGTGCTGCCATACACCAGGGCGTGGGCCCCGCACGAATTGTTGCCGAGCATACCGCCCATCATGCAGCGGCTCGAAGTGGAAGTTTCGGGAGCAAAGAACAATCCTGTGGGTTGCAGTACTTTATTCATTTCATCGAGTACCACGCCGGGCTGGACACGTACGTAATGCTCTTCTTTGTTGATTTCCAGTATTTTGCCAAAGTGTTTTGAAATGTCTACCACGATGCCTCCACCCACAACCTGACCTGCCAGTGAGGTGCCTGCTGTCCTGGGAATAAGCGAAGTATTGTTTTCCCCGGCAAAAAGAATGAGTTTTTTCAGGTCGTTGTCGTTTTTAGGGTAAGTAACGGCAAGGGGGACTTCGCGGTAGGCCGAGGCATCCGTGGCATACATCAACCGGATGGCATCATCGGCTAAAATTTCACCCTCAAAATCCTGCTGAAAAGCAGCCAGTTTTCTCAAAATTTGTTCTTCTTTTCCAATCATTTTTAAAAAAGCGTTTGGATAATGGTTTCTGAAAATCGGTTTCCGGCCAAAAGACGGGATAAGGTGGCTTTGTCGTGTTTTTGGTGCAGTAGTTTTTGTTCTACTTTTTCCAGCTTTTTGCCTTCAAAATACAATTCGATGGAAACGATGCGTCCTTCACTTACCTGCATGGATACGTTAAAAATCCCGTATTCGGTTTTGCATTGTTGTTGTATGGAATAGGGAGGCGAATAGCCGAAATTCCATTCCCAGGTTTTGTATTTGTTTTCGGCCAGTTGTCGAATGGCTTCCTGTTCTTGCCGGGTCAGTTCCGAAACGGTTTCAATGGCATAATAATTTTTTAGAAAAGCTACGAATTGATGTAAAAAACGGTTCATAGGAAGGGGCGGATGCATGACATCGGAGATGTTTCCCACTGTGGCACGAATCGATTTTACCGCCCGGTCTGTCAGATGGCGACTGTCTTGCCGGATGATTTTCTCCAGCAGGTCAAGGTCGGTTTGGTAGAGCAGGGTACCATGGTGCAATACCCTGTTTTTGAAAACGTGGGCCGAGTTACCTGAAAATTTTTTTCCGTTCAGTGTCAGGTTGTTTTTCCCTTCGAAAACGGCTTGGAGTCCCAACTGTTGCAAGAATTCCAGGACAGGCTGTGAAAATTTGCGGAAATCGATGAGGTTTTCGCCTTTGTTGACGGTGGAGATAACCGTCAGGTTCAGGTTGCCCCTGTCGTGAAAAACAGTGCCACCGCCCGAAAGACGACGGATCACGGGAATGTTGTGTTTCCTGACAAAGTCCAGTGCCACTTCGGCCATGACATTTTGATGTTTTCCCACCACCACAGAGGATTTGTTTTGCCATACCATCAGCAGGTCTTCACTCCTGTTTTTCAACAGAAACTCTTCGGCGGCCAGGTTAAACCAAGGATCGGTTTGCGGTCTGATGAGAAAAATCATAAACGGATGTTCTTCATTACGGCAAAGGTATGGGATTTGGGGAAATAGTTACGTCATGTGCCACTTTGGCGTTATAAATTTTACAGAAAAACAGCCCGGTGTTAAATTCTTTGTTTCTATTTTCAGGTTTTGATCAACCTTAAAAGGGGACTTGGCCAGATGTACGGGAAAACATTCGCAGGTAAAAATTGAGCTATCGGCCAGGGCGGGATACCATGAATGAATTCATGGGTAAAGGTTGAGTCGTCCGCCGCAGGCGGACTATTTGTTAAACAATCAATTTTTTGCTTTGAGCTTTTTCCGATTTGTAGCGTGGGTATTCCTTCGGAGTGATCTGAAAAGTAATGAGCAAAAGGATTTTTCAAGTGGATTTATGATTTTATATTATGTTGTATTTTAACACATTATCAAATTCCCCTCCTTGGAGGGGGTAGGGGTGGGTTTGTCATCATTCTTCTGCCTGTCCGACTACCGGTCAGGCGGGCTTGCCCGACATTGCTGGTCAGGCAGGTGTGCCGGTTTGCCGCCATGGATGTTTCACCCGGGATGCCATGAATAAATTCATGGCTAAGGGTTGAGTCGTCCGCCGCAGGCGGACTGGTTGGATTTGCAGTAAAGGTTTTTTCCTGATCAAGCTTCCAAAGGTGTCATCCGGTACTATAGGTGCTATGAATAAATTCATGGGTCAAGGTTGTTGAGTCATCCGCCGCAGGCGGACTATTCCAGCGCTGTTGTGTATAAAATTTTTCTCTTAAGGCTTTTTGTTTTTTGCGCCTCTGAGCTTAAAATAGGGGCCTTGCCCTGGAAAAGCAGCGGGCACTTCACCCTTTTGGGGATTTTCGATGGGGTATTGTTCCCTTATTTCGGAAAAAGAATTA
>CAYYRE010000155.1:0-6852 GCA_964473895.1 uncultured Lentimicrobiaceae bacterium
ATTGTCGGCTCTTTGGCCTATACCTTTACCGATTCCTTTTGGTTTTCAGCCGTTGAAGCCGAAGTGTATGCTACTTCCTCTTTTTTTACGGCCATCACGTTTTGGGCCATTTTGCGTTGGGAACAGGTGGCCGACGAGCGCAGCGGCTTCCGATGGATTCTTTTGATTGCCTATCTGACCGGTCTTGCCATTGGGGTACACTTGTTGAATTTGTTGACTATTCCGGCGATTGTCTATGTTTACTATTTCAAGAAATACAAATTTTCATGGAAAGGCTTTATCTGGGCCGGGGTGGTGGCCATCGGTATTTTGGCCGTAATTATGTACATCATCATTCCGCAGGTAGTAAATCTTGCGGGACAATTTGAACTGTTTTGTGTGAATACCCTGGGGCTTCCGTTCAATGTGGGTACCGTGGTTTATTTTGCTGCGTTGGTTGGTTTGCTGGCCTACGGAATTTATACTACCCAGAAAAACGGAAAAGTGGTATTGAACACCACTTTGCTGGCACTTACTTTTATCCTGATCGGTTATTCTTCGTTTTTAATGTTGGTGATTCGTGCCAATGCCGATACGCCCATTAACGAAAACGATCCGAAAGATGCCGTCAGTTTGCTGGCTTACTTGAACCGTCAACAGTACGGGACGTGGCCTTTGTTGTATGGTCAATATTACAATGCACCGGAGATTGGACGGAAAGATGGTACCCCGGTGTACAAAAGAGATGATAAAAAAGGAAAGTATGTGGTGGTGGATGACCGGAAACAGACGATCCCGGTGTATGATCCGCGGTTTGAAACCATTTTTCCGCGTATGTGGAGTAACCAAAAACCGAGCCACATAAAAATTTATAAAAGCCAGGCCTACGGCGGTACGGACGGTACCCCCATCCGGGTGGATATGGGAAACGGAAAGACCAAAATACTTATCAAACCCAGTTTTGCCACCAACCTGAAATTTTTCTTTAAGTACCAGGTGGACCACATGTACATTCGTTATTTTATGTGGAACTTTGTTGGCCGGCAAAACAACATCGAAGGACAAGGCGAAATCAACCACGGTAACTGGATCAGTGGGATTAATTTTATCGACAAAGCACGGTTGGGAGATCAGGCCCATCTGCCTGCCAGTATGAAAAATCCTGCGCGGGCCCGGCTCTATTTTTTACCGTTGTTGCTGGGATTACTCGGTTTGTTTTTCCATTATTCGCGAAGCAAGAAAGACACATGGGTTGTAGGGGTATTGTTTTTTATGACAGGACTGGCCATTATTATCTACCTGAACCAAACCCCGGTGCAACCGCGTGAACGTGACTATGCTTACGTGGGGTCGTTTTATGCTTTTGCCATTTGGATCGGTTTGGGGGTTATGTCCCTTTACGAAGGTATCAAAAAATATTTTAGCAAAAAGGAACTGGCGGCTGCGGTGGTAACGGTGATCAGCCTGATCCTTGTTCCTGCTAACATGGCCAAAGAGGAGTGGCCCTCGCACGACCGTTCGGGAAAATATTCGGCGCGTGATTTTGCGGTCATGTACTTGAAAAGTTGTCCGCCCAATGCCATTTTGTTTACCAACGGCGATAATGATACTTTCCCGCTGTGGTATGCCCAGGAAGTGGAGGGTATCCGGACCGATGTGCGGGTAGTGAATTATATGTTGGCCGGCGGGGCTTGGTATGTGGATCAAATGTTTAAGCAAGAGTACAATTCGGCCCCGTTGCCGCTGTCCATCCCTTCCTCCAAATACGACCGCGGGGATATGAATTTTATTCCGATTTATCCGGTGATTAAAGGGGCGGTTTCGGTGAAAGACGCCATTGACTTTGTCAGGAACGATGACCCGCGGACCAAAATGCCTTTACAGGATGGGGATAAAATTGATTATCTCCCGGCAAAAGAACTGTTTTTGACAGTGGATTCGGCTGCCGCCGTCCGTTCGGGTACGGTACCCGAAAAGGATGCCGGAAAGATTGTCAAAAAACTACAATGGAAAGTTACCCAGGGCTATCTTTACCGCAGCGATGTTATGTTGCTTGACCTGATCGCCAACAATAACTGGAAACGTCCCATTTGTTTTGCCAATCCGGCCAGTGTAAGCAAAGTGTTGAATCTTTCGAAGTACATGCAAATGCGCGGGCTGGTTTATCAACTGGTACCGGTGCCTGCCAAAGATTATGTAAAAGGCATGGGAGGCGTAGCCGCCGATTCGTCTTACCGGATATTGATGGATAAGAATACCCGGTGGGGACGGTTAAATATGCCTGATGTGCATGTGGACCGTGAGAGTTTCCGCAACTCCATTATCGCCAAACAGTCGTATGTCCGGCTGGCCATGGCTTTGGCCAATCTGCACAAATACGACTCGACGGTTCGTGTTTTGGATAAAGGGCGCTATTTCTTCCCCAATAAGAAATTCCCGTTTGATTTTTATACCATTCAGTGGGCTTTGCTCTATTACCAGTCGGGAGCCTTCAAAAAAGGCAATGACGTCATCAACAAGATTTACACGCGTTATATGGACGATTTGCGTTATTACAACAGCCTGAACGACCGGTTTGTACCTTTTTATTCTGACAATATCCGTGAAGCCCTGACGGCTTTGCAGCAGATGGCGCGGCTAACCCAGGATTACCATCAGAAAAAGCTCTCGGACAAAATCAACAAGAGTTTTTATAATGAGCTGAAACTGATGGAAGGAACTGTTGGGAAATGAAATAATCAGTTGTCAGACAATGGGTCGGTAGTTGAATTACAAGGTGATTATCAGTATGTTATAAATCCTGTAAAATACCTGTAAATGCACAAGATTTTAGAATCTGAATTTGGATTTCAACCCATTGAAATTAAAAAATTAGACGGTTACGATAATGCAAATTATCTTGTAGAGACCCTTTCCGGTAAATACATCTTTAAAACCTATCCCCTTAGAGGAGACTTAAAAGATTTATTAAAATCGGAAAATGAAACACTCCTTTTTCTTCAAAAGCCGGGTGAAAACAAATATCCCAAGCCGGTTCCGTTTTCTGATGGCTCTTATGTAAAAACGCTCGACATAGAAGGGGAAAAGCGCATTTGCAGAATGCTCTCTTATCTTGATGGTGCATTCCTCGGAGCGGTAAAACCTGAAAAAGCTTTGTTTCAATCACTGGGGATTTTTCTTGCCGAAATGGATTTGCCACTTCAAAAGCGTACCGACTACACCTTGATGGCAAGGCAATGGGATTGGGATATTCAGTATCTCGACTGGAATAGAAAATACCTCCATGACATCCCGGATGCCAAAAACAGAAATACCGCACGCTACTTTTTTCAGCAGTTTGAAGAAAATGTAAGACCGCTTTTACCTTCTTTGAGAAAGCAACTCATTCATAACGATGCCAACGAATGGAATGTATTGGTTCGTGACGGACAGGTTTCGGGAATCATTGATTTTGGCGATTTGGCCTATTCCCCGCTGATAAATGAGTTGGCTGTTGCGATAACTTATGCTTGTTATGATAAAGAAAATCCGTTGGAATGGGCTACGATCATTCTAAAAGCTTACCATAGCAAATTACCCCTTCAGGAAAAAGAGATCAAGGTGCTCTATTATCTGATTGCAGCGAGATTGGTGATAAGTGTGTGCCATTCGGCGCATGCAAGAAAAACCGATCCGGAAAACGGATATGCAACGGTGAGTGAAAAAAATGCCTGGAATATGCTTTACCAATGGTTAAGCATTAATCCTGTTTATGCGGAGAACCAATTCAGGATGTCCATCGGTTTGCCCGTTAAGAAGCCGTTATCCATCGAAAAAGTTATGGAAAAGAGGTACCGGCATATCAGTCCCATATTATCCTTAACTTATGACCGACCCATTTACATGGTGCGTTCAGCATTTCAGTATATGTATGATGCCTATGGCAATACCTTTTTGGATGCGTACAATAACATTCCACATGTGGGACATTCGCATCCGAAAGTGGTTGCAGCGGGGCAACGGCAAATGGCCAAATTAAACACCAATACACGGTATCTTTACGACCAACTGTTTGAATATGCCGAAAAATTACTATTGAAATTTCCCCCGTCTCTAAATAAAGTATATTTTGTTAATTCGGGCAGTGCCGCAAGCGATCTCGCTATACGGATAGCTAAAATCCATACGGGCTTTCAGAAGATTATGGTGATGGAACACGGCTATCACGGGCATACCCAAACGGCAACGGACATCAGCGATTATAAATTCAATCATCCCAAAGGGCAGGGACAAAAAGACTACATCCTAAAAACAACAATTCCTGATACATACAGAGGTAAATATACCAACAACGATGGCCGTGCAGGAAAAATGTATGCCCGGGAGGCTATCGAATTAATCGAACAATCGAATACTCCTATTGCCGCTTTTATCAGCGAGCCCATTGTGGGATGTGCCGGACAGGTTCCCTTGGCTGATGGGTATTTAAAAGAAATATATCCTGCCATACGAAAACAGGGAGGCATCTGTATAAGCGATGAAGTGCAAACAGGTTTCGGCCGTTTGGGAGATTACTTTTGGGGTTTTGAGGCTCAGAATGTTGTGCCGGATATGGTTGTTGTTGGCAAGCCCATGGCAAACGGACATCCCATGGGTGCCGTCATTTGCACAGACGAAATAGCGGAATCGTTTGGCAAAGGAGTAGAGTTTTTCAGTTCCTTTGGCGGAAACCCTGTGTCGTGTGCCATTGCCTCTTCTGTTTTGGATGTAATGGAAGAGGAACGTTTGCAAGAAAATGCAAAAGTGGTGGGGGGCTATTATAAATTACTTTTCAAGGAATTGCAAAAAAAGTACCCTTGCATTGGCGATGTGAGAGGTTCGGGTTTGTTTTTGGGAGTGGAATTGGTTAAAGAAAACAGTTTGGTACCTGACACCGCATTGGCCCAATTCATTAAAAATGAATTAAGAAACAGAAATATATTGATAAGCACCGATGGCCCTTTTGACAGTGTGCTAAAAACAAAACCGCCCCTTATTTTTACCAAAGAAAATGCCCGGAGGGTGGTGGAAAATGTGGATGAGATAATAAATAAATTCAACAAAAGAATGTAGTTGATTCTGCAACTACTTTTTGCTCTGCGAATTAAAAAACTTTCCGGGCTTTTTGTTTGGAGGACCAAATCAGGACGCCGATGCCCAGTAAAATAAGGGGAATGCTGAGGAGTTGTCCCATATCAAGCAGCATGTGCTGTTCCCAAGGTTCCTGCGGTTCTTTGAGGAATTCGATGAGAAAACGGGCCGAAAAAATGAGCAACATAAAATAGCCGAATAGTTTTCCGGGTTTCAGGTTTTCGGTATGATGCCAATAGTAACGGTGCAGAAAGAAAAAGATGAGCAGGTAAGCCAATGCTTCGTATATCTGCGTCGGATGATGGGCACCGGTGGCATACTGCGGTTCGAACGCCCGCTTAAAAACAAAGCCCCAGGGCAGGGTAGTGGCCTTGCCGATGATTTCGGAGTTCATCAGGTTGCCCATGCGGATGAAAAAACCGGCCAGGGGTACCACAATAGCCATACGGTCCAGTGTCCATATATACGACCGGTGCTGCGTCCTTGAAAAAATATACAATCCCAATAAAATACCGATGGCTGCCCCGTGGCTTGCCAGTCCGCCGTGCCAGACTTCCAGTATTTGTAAAGGATGTGCCAGAAAATAATGCGGTTCGTAAAAAAACACATGGCCGAGACGCGCCCCCACCAAAGTAAAAACAAACATGTAGGTGAACAAAATATCGGTCTCTTTTTCGCTGACCTTTTCTTTTTTAAAAATCTTCAGAATGATAAGGTAACCGGCCACAAAGCCAAGTGCGAAAAGTAAACCGTACCAGCGGAGCGAAAAACCTCCGATGACGGGAATGGATTTGGAAAGGGTGAAAATATCGGGACTGACGTTCCAGACAATATAATTGACAACCATGGCGTACGATTTATCTGCAAAAGTAAGAAAACCGACGGGTTATTATCAACGGAACATGGGAACTTCCATCGGTAAGATGGATCCGGAAAATGTCGTTTATATAGAAGTTGTTTAAAGTTTCAATACGAAAATTTGCTAAGAACCTGATCAATCAGCAAATAAATATCTTTTTTATATACCTACCCCTACACCCCTTCAAGAAGGGGAATATTCGGTATTTATTTGCTGATTGATAATACGGTATAAACGATATTTTTAGATAAACTTTAAACAACTTCATACAAATAAGATGCCTCATCCAAATCATTCGTTCGCGCAATTGCAGCCCCCCAAAAAGGGTTATCGATGAGTGTATAGGCTGCCCCAAACAGGAGGGGTTATCAGGCAAATTCTTTTTCCAGTTGGGCTACCCATTGCCGGATGCGTTCATCGGTTTTGTCTTTCTGGTTATGTTCGTCAATAACCAATCCGACAAATTTTCCATCTTTATCCGCCAAAGAGAAATAATAGTCGTAACCTTCAACAGGCCATTCGCCCACCACCACCGATTTGTCCGGCAGCCGGCAATACAGGGTGCCGAGGCCATCTACAAAACTTTCGGGGTATTTTACCTGATCGCCGAGGCCAAAAAGCGCGATCTTTTTTCCTGAGAAATCAATACCTTCCAAAGAAGTTATCCAGCGTTCCCAGTCGTCCTGCATTTCGCCGATACCCCAGGCAGAAGTACCGAAAATCAAGCGGTCGTATTGGTTAAGGGCTTCTTTGGGGGCCTCTTTTACATCGTAAAGCTCCACACTGAAATTTTTAAAAGCCTCTTTTATTTTTTCGGCAACCTTTTCGGTCATGCCGTAAGTGGAACCGTAAAACAATCCTATGGATTTCATGTGGTTATAATTTTTATTATGTTGTTTTTTAAC
>CAYYRE010000156.1:0-6790 GCA_964473895.1 uncultured Lentimicrobiaceae bacterium
CGGTGGCGCATTTTTCCATCAAAAGCACACAATGCATTGGCCACGGCTCCGGCAGTCGGCACCAAACCGATTTCGCCGATTCCTTTGGCGCCGTAAGGGCCTACGGGATCGGGTACTTCCACACCTTTGACGACAATTTCAGGGGTTTCATGCGCCCGTAGGATGCCCAGTTTACGGTATTTGTCGTGAACCAGGTAACCCTCTTTCATGGGGAGGTCTTCACGGAGTGCATAGCCCAGGCCCATGGCCACAGCCCCTTCAATTTGTCCTTCAAACAACATGGGGTTCATGATTTTTCCGGCATCGTGGGCTGCCACCATTTTTTCCACTTCTCCCTTGTCGTTCACAATACAGAGCTGGGCTGCGTAGCCGTAGGAGTAATGAATTTTCGGGTCTTCCACCATATCGGAAGGTTTGTTGGTCCAGTCGCACACGTACTGACCGCTGTAGCTTTTTCCTGCCAGTGCTTGCAGCGAATTGTGCTGCAGGTCTTCTTTCAGGGTTTTTGCCGCATTGATAACGGCCAGCCCAACCAAAGCCGTAGCCCTTGAAGAGGTAGTCATACCGGTTTTAATGCCGGCATCCGTATCGATAACAACTTCAATATCTTCGGGATTTATCCCGGTTTCCTGACAAAGTGTTTGCAACGCCATGTTGTTGACTCCCTGTCCCATTTCGGTCCAGCCATGATTTAATCTGACTTTTCCCCCTTCGAGGATCTCGATTTTCACTTTCGATTCATCGATCATGCCGTTTCCCACTCCCGAATTTTTAATTCCGGTGGCCAGTCCGGCATACTTTGCTTTGTAAAAGTCTTCTTTTACGGCGTTCAGGCAGGCACGGATACCTACGCCAAACACTCTTTGTCCGGTGGAGGTGGTCAGTCCGTCCACCAAAGCATTGTCGTAACGGAATTGCCACCGGTCGAATCCGCCTTGGCGGCAAATGTCATCAATACAGACCTCCAGGGCAAAGGTCACCTGGTTTGCGCCGAATCCGCGCATGGCTCCACAGGGAATGTTATTGGTGTAAACGGTACGTGCCACCATGGAAACTCCCGGAATATAATATCCTCCGGCAGCATGTCCGGCAACCCGTTCCAGTACTTTCATGCCTACCGAGGCATAAGCGCCGGTGTCGCCGTAAGCTTCCAGTTTCAGAGCGATCAGTTTTCCGTTTTCGTCAGCACCCACTTCCATATCCATAATGACCGGATGTCTTTTGGGATGCAGCCGGATGGATTCTTCGCGGGTAAGGGTGATTTTCACCGGTTTTTGCAACAGGAAAGCAAAAAGCGACGTATGCCCCTGGATGGAAAGGTCTTCTTTTCCGCCGAATCCGCCCCCGTTGGGAACCAGTTTTACATGTACTTTTTCTTCGGGAAGTCCCAAAATCATGGCTACCTGGCGCTGGTCTTCATAAATTCCCTGGCTTTGACTGTAAAGCAAAATGCCGCCGTTTTCGGCAGGCAAAGCCAGTGCCGATTCTTTTTCCAAGAATCCATGTTCGATGCGTTGTGTTTCGTATCTCCCTTTGGAGATGTATTTTGCTTTTTTGAAAGCCTCCTCCGGATCGCCAATGGTGACTCTGACAGTATCAAAATTATTGGGACGTTCCGGATGCACGCGATCGCCATCAATGGCTTCAAAAATATCGGTAACCGGCTTGTACACTTCATAATCCACTTTGATCAGCTCAACGGCTTTCCGGGCGATGGTATCCGTTTCGGCTACCACTCCGGCAATCACGTCGCCAATATAATGGGTTGTTTCTCCTTCGTCAATCATGACCGACCAATCCTGCAGGATAAGTCCCACTTTTTTTTCACCGGGGATATCTTTTGCCGTAAAAACCCGGATAACCCCATCGAGTGCTTCGGCTTCGGAGGTGTCGATTTTTAATACTTTGGCTTTGGGGTAATCACTTAATTTCAGTGCGCCAAAAAGCATACCTTCCACCGACAGGTCATCCACATATTTTTTCTTTCCCAAAGCCGCTTCCATGGCTTTGTATTTGGGATGTGATTCGCCGATTTTTCCTGAGGTTTTCCTGAGTTCGAGGTGGGAGTGGTTACGAATAGCTTCGGCAGCAGCCAAGGCTCCTTTTTCAATTTTTTTATAGCCTGTACAGCGGCATACATGGGGTTTAAAAGCTTTTCGCAGCTCTTCAACCGTTGGGTTGGGATTTTTTTCGAGTAATACTTTGGTGGTGGTGATAAATCCGGGAGTACAAAATCCGCATTGTACCGCTCCTTCGTTTACCATGGCCGTGGCAATGGTTTCTTTGATGTAGTCGGGGAATCCTTCCATGGTCAGCACGTTGGCACCTTGCAAGGTGCCCATTTTGGTGACACACGAAAGTTTGGCTTTACCGTTGATTTCCACAGTGCAGGCACCGCAGGCGGCCTGTCCTGAGCACCCATCTTTTACCGAGGTAATTCCTAAGTCTTTGCGTAAAAAGTTTAGAAGGGTGTAGTTTTCATCCCCTTCGTAATGCAGCTCTTTGCCGTTTAGATGAAAAGTGATCATGATATTAAATTTTGGAGTTCAGATAAATCCGGATGAATGGCTTGGGGTATGGAAATGACCTGTTGCACCGCACTCAGGTCTTTTAATCCGCTGCCGGTCAGTAAGACGATATTTTTGCTTTGTGCTGCCAGCCGGTTGTTTTTCCGGTAGTGCAGATAGCCGGCAAAAGCCGTTGCTGCCGCCGGTTCTGAAAACAACCCGGTGTTGGCCGATAACTGTTTGGAAGCTTCCAGGATGGCATCATCTTCCACCGTAAGCACCTCTCCCCGGTATTTTTGCAGAAACTGTCTTGCCATAAAGAAGTTTCGGGGAATGTCCACCGATATGGAGTCGGCCAGGGTGTGGCTGCTGTGAAATTCGATGGTTTCCGAAAAAACATTGCGGACAAGGTTGTCGCTTCCTGAGGACTGAACGGCCACTATGGTGGGCATTTTATCAATAAATCCCAGCTCAAGTAAGTCTTCAAAACCCTTGTAAACTCCCGAAATGATAACCCCATCGCCCACCGGTACAAAAATCCGGTCGGGAACCGTTTGGCCCACTTGATCGAAAAGCTCGAAAGCTACACTTTTTTTCCCTTCTACCGTCAACGGGTTGAAGGCTGTATTACGGTTATACCAGCCAAATTTCTCCGTGGCTTTCACGCTCAGGTCAAAAGCATCATCGTACGTGCCTTTTACCGGGACAATTTGTGCTCCGTACATAATAATTTGTGTGAGTTTGGCCAGAGGTGCTTTTTCAGGAACAAGTACTATGGCTTTTTGTCCTGAAGAGGCGCAGATGCCTGCCAGCGAGGAGCCGGCATTGCCGGTAGAGGCGGTTATGATGACTTGGATATTACGTTCTTTGGCAAAGGCGGCTACCAGGGTGGAAGCCCTGTCTTTAAATGAGTAGGTTGGATTTTGAGAGTCGTCTTTTAAAAACAGTTGCTCTTGAAGGTTCTGGCCGTTAAGCCGGTTGATTTTATAGAGGGGTGTTTGCCCTACCCGTAATGGGGGAAAGCTTTTGGGACTTTGTACCGGATACAGGTCTATAAATCCACTGGTTTTCAGTATTTGAAAATCCGGATATTTTTTTTTGATTTCCCGGTAAGGATAAAGCACTTTCAGTACCCCTTTGGGGGCTTCATCCTGCTGCTGGTCGCTGCTGCATACAGGACACAAATAGCGGATGGTATCATCGTGATAAACCCGTCCGCAGTCAACACATTTGTAATAAAACTTTTCGGTAACCTGTGCCATATCCTTTTGTGAATTTATCCTAAACAAAGTTAAGCAAATATCAGGAAAAACGCTGTTATCCCGATATTTGCTCTAAGTAAAAAAGTTATGTTAAAGTTCCTTCAACAATCCGGTTCGGTCGTTGAATTCTTTAATCAACTCGTCCCATACTTTTACTTGTGTAAAAAGTTTGTGCCAAATTTCACGGTCGTACCACAGCGTATTCAGGTCTTCCACCTCTTTGGCCTGTTGTTCTACCCAGGTAAAATATTTCAAATTGTGAATGGCTTTTTGATCCTGGTATCCCAGTTCGCGCATGTTATCGGTGCGTTGTCCCATCAGGCAGGCTGAGAAATCGGCAGCTGCATCGTAAGCGGTATATTTACCCCGTTCTTCTTCAAGCTCTTTCAACCTGGAGAGGTACATGTCCACCGAATCGGTAGCAATGGTAACAATCATATCCTCGCTGGTCATTTCGTAATATTTGGCTGTTTTGATGGCTGTAAGCAGGTTGGCAATGGAGGATATACCCATGAGCGGCAGGTTGTTGATGAGTTCTTCTTCAAAACCTATGGAACGCAGGTATTTTTGTCCTTCCGGATCGTTGAACAGACGCAGCAAACGCATAGGATCTTCGTCATCAATGGCCGAAACCGCATTGGTGTTCTTGGTGTTGTGAATCCACGGCACATGCTTGTCGCCAATTCCTTCGATGCGATGGGCGCCGAAACCATTACGCAGCAATGTAGGGCACTGCAGTGCTTCGGAAGCCACTACTTTTATCTGGGGTGCAATGGTGCGCAGGTAATCGCCGGCGGCAATGGTTCCTGCCGAACCCGTGGCTGAAACATAGGCTGCCAGCTGTGTGTTTTGATCTTTTGTCAGCTCAAACACCTCTTCGATGGCTTGTCCGGTGACGTTGTAATGCCAGGCGGCGTTTCCAAATTCATCAAACTGGTTAAAAATAACCACATCATTGCGCGTGCGTCTCAGCTCCCAGCATTTATCATAAATTTCTTTTACGTTGGATTCGCTTCCCGGGGTGGCGATAACTGTTGATTTCACCACATTGCGCAACCAGTCAAACCGTTCCTGGCTCATTTCCTGGGGCAGAATGGCAATGGGCTCGGTGCCCATAAGACGGCTGTCGAAAGCGCCTCCCCGGCAATAGTTTCCCGTGGAAGGCCAAACGGCTTTATGGTAGGTGGGGTCGAATTCACCCGTGATGATTCTTGGTGCCAGGCATCCGTAAGCGGCACCTACCTTGTGCGCACCGGTGGGAAAATATTTTCCTACCAGCAATACGATGCGTGCCTTTACCCCTGTAAATTCCGAAGGAAGTTCAAAATAATTGGGCTTTCCAAAAAGACCGCCTTTTTCTTTAGGCTCGTTTTTCCAGGTGATCCGGAAAAGGTTCAACGGATTGATATCCCACAATCCGACATTTTTTAAGGCGTTTTTTATTTTATCCGGAATAAGTTCGGGATGACGTTGTTGCTCAAAAGTGGGCAGAATAATTTTTTGTTCTCTGAAACGTTTTACGGCATTTTCGAGGGCTTCTTCGTTTACAACCCTGTCAGAAAAATGTATCATAGCTTTGATTTTTAATTTTTACAAAAGTAGGAATATTTTGTAAATACCGGAAAATATAATAATATATTCTTTAAAAATTTTGAATATAGAAAAAGTTTACTATTTTTGTCTTGTTATATAGCCGTTTGTTATTTTTGAATAATCTTAATGGGCGGGTCGTAGAAAAAATAGCTGCTTTTCTCATGGTTTAAAACGTTAATGCACGAAAAAATGGAAAAAAACAGAAAACAAATCGATGAAATTGACTTGAAATTGCTCAATCTGTTGCAGGATAACAGCCGGATTACCATCCGGAATTTGTCGGAGAAACTTTATCTCTCTACCACGCCCATTTACGAAAGAATAAAAAAACTGGAAAAGAGCGGACTGATCAAGCAGTACATTACCTTGCTGGATCCCAAAAAAATTGACCGCAACCTGATTGTCTTTATCTCCATTAATCTCACAAAGCACACCAAAGAGGTGGTGGAAGGATTTGAAAAGGCGATTGCCAGGTTGGATGAGGTAAGCGAATGTTACTATATCTCCGGTAATTTTGATTTTTTACTGAAAGTTTACTGCAAAGACATGGATGCCTATCATGATTTTCTCACGGATAAACTTTCGGTTATTGAAAATATTTCGCAGTTTTATAGTTCTTTTGTTCTGACCAACTCTAAACTTTCGTATAAGTTTAAACTTTAAGCAACTTTATTTATTAAGTAAAAGACAACTTTTCCATTCCCTGCAAAATAACGTGCATTCTGGCCGCTTCTTCCAGTAGAATGGTGCCGCTGGAATGATCCGTTTTGGGAATGACTTCGCGAACAGAAAAATCGGCCCGGTTTAAAATGACTTTTCCCAGATTATTTTCAAATATATAGCTGTCATCTTTTATAAGAAGAGAAGTGACCTCTCTTTCTTTTTTACCGGTAAGACGTTGGTAATCACCTATTCTTTCGAGATAATATCCGTAATTTGCTTCCTCAAAAGATGCTTTGGTCAGGAATACTTTGGGTTTTGTTTTGTAAGGGGCACCTGCGGTGGGACAAAAGGTATTACAGTTTCCACATTCGTTACAGAAGTTGTCAATATTCAGGATCTGGATTCCCTGTTTGATTTCAAAAGTGCTTCCTGGTGCCAGTTCGTATTTTCCTTCCGAAATGACAATGTTTTGCAAGGTTAGGGTTTCCTTTTGCGTTGTGTAGTATACGTTGGCAAAATTAGGACACACGGTAGTGCACACGTTGCAAACTTCATCACACAACAGGCATCGCGAGGCCTCTTGTTTGGCTTGTTCTTCGGTGAAAGTTTTGGATACAATGGTAAAATTTTTCCTGTTTTCAAGAGGCAGTTCTTCGGGATGGGTACCGGGTATCCGGGTTGCTTTTTTAAGCATGAGTTCCGTGATGGATTTTTCTTCTCTTTTGGACGGTTCTTCTCCTCCGAGAGAGAAGGGTAATCCTGCTT
>CAYYRE010000157.1:0-2387 GCA_964473895.1 uncultured Lentimicrobiaceae bacterium
TTACGGAACTGTTGATTTCCGTATTTGCCCCGTGCATAACCGGGCATTTGCCGTTTTTTGAATGGTTCATAATATTTCTCCTTACTAATTAATTAATTGAATTTCCCTTTTATCTGAAGCGTTACCTCTTCAATTTCAAAATCTTTTATTTTTTTATTCTTGAAATACTCTGCAAGTATCTCATCAAGTTTTTCGTCAATATAATCTTTGATCAAAACAGATTCTGAACTGTACAAATGGTGATGCTGCCTTATTAATCCATCGTACCGAATGACATCTTTTTCAGTAGTAACTTTTTTAATAAGCCCTTTTTGAACAAATGTTTCAAGTACTTTGTAAACTGTTCCGGTAGCTACGTTCGGGTGTTTCTGTCTTATAAATTTAATGATATCATCGGCAGTTGGATGATTAATGTTGTATATGGCTTCCAAGATACTCAATCGTTGAGGGGTTATTTTTAATCCCTTTTCACTAAGCTTATTTTTTATTTCGTCCATAGCTGTCTTAAAAATTAATAAGTATTAAATAAGAATTATTCTCTTTTAAGAATAATGCAAAATTAAGATGATATTTTCAATTGTGCAAATAAATTTGATTTTTTTAACTTCCGAAGCAGGGGGTTGATGTCTTCAATAGGGCGTAAAGGAGTTGTTGTGAATTGCTTTTCCGGCAGGGTATTCATAATCTAAGGAGCTTGTGCTCATCGTTACCCCAGTTGTGATTTGTATCCGGTTTCTGTTGTTTATTTTCCCCTTGTGGCAGCGATAGCAGCGGCAGCGCCCGGCGTCGAAAGCCGATGTGCAGCAGGCGGCCGGCAGCGACCAACGGAAGCTCGTGGGCCGCCGTGGCGTAACACGGCTTTTGGTGCCGGGACTATAGCGGATAGCGCGGCAGCCACCCTGATCCGAAGGGTTGGTCTGTTCGTGCCAAAGACTAATTTGCTGTTTTGAAAGGTAAATGTTGTGGTACGAGATACCCATTCCTTTATTTTTTTATCTTTGAAAAACAAAACTTTAAAAAGTTGTTTTTATGAAAAAAATTAAATACGTTGTTATCGGAATTGTTCTTGCTGTTGTGGTTTACGGTGCCAATTATTTTATTGCCCGGGCGCCTATTTTTACGGGCTATGCTGCCAAAGACCTTGCGTCGTGGACGTTTTTGACCCAGCGGACGCAACAGGATATTGAAAAACATGACCTGAGTTTTTTTCCGGTGAACTTGTCACACAATGTTATTGATAAAAAAAACAAAACGGTAACCGGAACTTTTTTGGGGATGGCCAAACAGGTGGCGGTTTACCGGCAGGGTTTGGGATGTACACTGCTGGCGGATGCCGATATGGCCGAAGTGAAAAAACAGAAAATGACCGAACCGGTTTTGCCCGGAAACCCGCAGGATATATACTGGCCCATGGGAGACAAGATGCGGGATACCGTGCCTCCCAACGTGGATTTGAAAAAGTTAAAGGCTGCCATCGACTCGGCGTTTAACAAAGGCAATACTCGGGCTGTGGTAGTGGCTTACGATACCGTTTTTATGCGCGAAAAATATGCGCCCGGATTTGACAAAAACACACGTATTTTGGGATGGTCGATGAGCAAAAGTATTACCAGCGCCCTGGTGGGTATTTTGGTTAAACGGGGAAAACTGGATGTGAATGCCCCGGCGCCTTTGAAAGAATGGCAAAACGACCGCAGGAAAAATATCCGGCTGGTGGACCTGTTGCATCAAAGCAGTGGGCTGAAATGGAACGAAGATTACGGCGATATTTCGGATGTAACGATTATGCTTTACCGAAAAGGGAATATGGCCGAATTTGCCATTCACCATCCGGCCATCTATCCGCCCGATTCGGTGTGGTACTATTCTTCGGGCAATACCAATATTGTTTCGGAAATCATACGCCGTACCATAGGCAATGATCAACAGTATTGGAATTTTCCGCGTAAAGCATTGTTTAACAAGATTGGTATGCGGTCGGCGGTACTTGAAACCGATGCCAGCGGCAATTTTGTGGGTTCTTCGTACACTTTTGCCACACCGCGCGATTGGGCCCGGTTCGGATTGTTTTATCTTGAAGACGGTGTATGGCAGGGAAAACGGATATTACCCGAAGGTTGGGTGAAGTTTTCGAGAACGCCTGCCCGTAAATCCAAGGACCAGTACGGGGTGCAGTTTTGGCTCAACAAAGGAACGCACGAAATCAAAGGTTATCCGGATATTTATTATTGCGATGGCTTTCATGGCCAAAGGGTCTATATCATCCCTTCAAAAGACCTTGTGGTGGTGCGTATGGGTCTGAATGACCACGGGGAATTTGATTACAACAAATTCCTGACACGGATTCTAAAGGCATTTGATTGATTGCTTTGAACGGGGACGCTCAA
>CAYYRE010000157.1:2487-6774 GCA_964473895.1 uncultured Lentimicrobiaceae bacterium
CAAAGCGGTGATTGTGCGGAATTTGTTATAGTGCGAGCAAGGCTTTGTCGGGGTCGTTGGCGCCGAAAAGCATGCGGGAAGGTTGTTCCAGCATTTCTTTCACTTTGACCAGGAAGCCCACCGATTCGCGGCCGTCGATAACGCGGTGGTCGTATGACAGGGCGACATACATCATGGGGTGGATTTCCACTTTGCCGTTAACGGCCACCGGACGTTCCACAATATTGTGCATACCGAGGATGGCACTCTGCGGCGGATTGATGATGGGGGTGGACATCATGGAGCCGAAAACGCCGCCGTTGGTAATGGTAAACGTACCGCCTTGCATGTCTTCGAGGGTGATTTTGTTTTCCCGTGCTTTTACAGCCAATGTTTTAATGGCTTTTTCGATTTCGGCGAGGCTCATGGTTTCGGCATTGCGTATGACCGGTACTACCAGCCCTTTGGGGGCGCTCACGGCAATGCTGATGTCCACGTAGTCGAATTGGATAATTTCGTCGCCATCGATTTGGGCATTCACTTTGGGAAAATGACGGATGGCTTCGGTTACTGCTTTGGTAAAAAACGACATGAATCCCAGCCCCACACCAAATTTTTCTTTGAATGCTTCTTTGTACTTTTTCCGGATTTCCATGATGGCGCTCATGTCCACTTCGTTAAAAGTGGTGAGCATGGCGGTTTCGTTTTTGACGGCTACCAACCGTTGGGCCAGTTTTTTACGCAGCATGGTCATTTTTTGCCGTTCTTCGTGGCGGCCGCCGGGCCAGCTTGAAGGGGAAACAGGCGCAGGTTTTGAAATTTTGCTTCTGTTTTCAAGGAAAAAGGCCACGTCCTCCTTTCCGATACGAACGGTTTTAAAGAATTCGAGAAGTTCTTGTTCGGATGCTCCGGCTTGCTGCAACATTTTGCGTGCCAGCGGCGAAAGGGTGAGTTCGGAAATGGGTGCCGTTGTTGTCGATGCCGTTTCCGCTTGTGGCGGGATGTTCTCTTTTGGCGGGACAGCAGGGGCGGATTTTTCGGGTGCGGGTTCCGGTGCTGCTGCCGGGGTTTCTTTTTTTTGTGATGATGCGGGAGTTCCGACGGCTTCCGTGTCAATAACAGCGATGACCGAACCGATTTCCAGGGTGTCACCCTCTTGGGCCATCAGTTTGATTTTGCCATCCGCTTCGGCTGCCACACTCAGTGTGGCTTTGTCGGAATCAATTTCCACAATGTCCTGGTCTTTTTCAACCTGTTGACCGTCTTCCACCAGCCAGGAAGCCAGCTGTACTTCGGTGATGGATTCGCCCGGACTGGGGACTTTTATTTCAACTTTCATGGGATATGTTGTTTTTGTTTGTTCGTTGTTTTGGTTATTCCAGTGGTTTTACGCCCGAATGGTATTTGCTGTCGATTTGGTCCACATTCAATTCGGCCAGCTCTTTTTCAAAGGATTTCCAGCGGTTTCCAATACATACCATTTCGCATTCGTCGTGCAGATAAGGGCAGTTACATTCGAGGAAGACTTTGTCGATGATTTTTTGTTGACGAATGACATGAAATTTCGGAGAACCAGTTGCCGGACTTCCGCTGGCAGGTCTCCCAATAAGCCGCAACTTGTGCTGTTTGTCAAAAACCTTTTCAATGAATTCCCAAGCGCCCATGTTGGCCGGTTCTTCCTGTGCCCAAACATAATCGGTGGCTTTCTTGTATTTTTTCATGATTTTTTCCACCTGTTCTTTGGGGAACGGGTAAAGTTGTTCGATACGGACCAGAGCTACCGTTTTGTTTTTCAGTTTTTCTCTTTCGGCCAGCAGGTCGTAATAAACTTTACCGGTACAAAACACCAAACGGGTCACATTGCCGGGTTGTGCGGTTTCGTCATCCAGCACTTCGCGGAAACCGCCTTTGGTAAAGTCTTCGAGCGGGGAGGTGGCGCGGGGATGGCGCAACAGGCTTTTCGGGGTGAATACAACGAGCGGTTTGCGGAATTTCCGTTTTTGCTGCCGCCGCAACAGGTGGAAGAAATTGGCCGGCGTGGTGCAGTTGGCCAGTTGCATGTTGTTTTCGGCTGCCAGGATCAGGAACCGCTCCATGCGGGCACTGGAGTGTTCGGGGCCTTGTCCTTCGTAACCGTGGGGCAGCAATACCACCAGGTCGTTCATGATGTTCCATTTTTCTTCGGCACTGCTGATAAACTGGTCGAATATAACCTGTGCCGTATTGGCAAAATCTCCGAACTGGGCTTCCCAAAGGGTCAGCGAGTCGGGCGAGGTGAGGGCATAGCCGTATTCGAAACCGAGAACGCCGTATTCGGACAGGGGCGAATTGTACACTTCGAAACGGGCCTGTCCGGGGCCGATATGGTTGAGCGGGACATATTTTTCTTCCGAATCCTCTACCCGTAAAACGGCATGGCGGTGCGAAAAGGTGCCTCTTTCCACATCCTGGCCGCTGAGTCTGACCGGTATTTTTTCGTACAGCAGGCTGCCATAGGCCAGTAATTCGCCCATGGCCCAGTCCAGCGAGCGTTTTTTAAACACCATGTCGGCGCGCTGTTGCTGTAACCGGATGGTTTTGCGGTAGAATTTTTTTCCGGCAGGCAAAGCCGTAATTTTTTCGGCTATGGACAACAGTGTTTTTTCATCAACGGATGTGTCGGGTGATTTCCGGAAATCGTGGTCCGTGGCGCGGCGGATGCCTTTCCAGGTGTCTTTTAAAAAGCTGTCGATATTGGTTTTTTGGTGCGATTTCGATTGGCTGTAATGATATTCCAGTTTTTCGAGAAACCGTTTTTCTTCGTTTTGGCAATAGTCGGACGTCACCGTTCCTTCTTTTAAGAGTTTTTCTTTGTAGATTTGGTAAGGATCGGGATGTTTTTCAATGATTTTATAAAGCAACGGTTGTGTAAAACGGGGTTCATCGCCTTCGTTGTGTCCGTATTTGCGATAGCATAAAATATCGATAAACACATCTTTGTGGAAGCGGTTGCGGAATTCCATGGCCAATTGAACCGTAAAAACCACGGCTTCGGCATCATCGCCGTTGACGTGGAAAACCGGCGAGAGGGTTGTTTTGGCCACATCGGTGCAATAGGTACTGCTGCGGGCATCGAGGTAATCGGTGGTAAATCCGATTTGGTTGTTGATGACGAGATGGATAGTGCCGCCGGTGGAATATCCTTTCAGGTCGGACATTTGAATGACTTCGTACACCACGCCCTGGCCGGCAATGGAAGCGTCACCGTGAATGAGGATGGGAACGATTTTATTGCTGTCGCCTTGTTTGTATTTGTCTATTTTGGCCCTTGTAATTCCTTCCACCACAGGGTCAACGGCTTCGAGGTGCGATGGGTTGGGCGAAAGGGTCAGCTTGACTTCTTTTCCTTTGCTGGATTTTCGTTTGACGGTATAGCCGAGGTGATATTTTACATCGCCCAACAGGTTTTCGTCTTCGTATTCCACGCCCTCGAATTCGGCAAAAACATCTTTATAGGGTTTGCGTAAGATGTTGACCAGCGTATTGAGCCGGCCGCGGTGCGACATGCCGATGACAAACTCTTCGATACCCAGTTCCGAACCTTTTTCCATTACGGCATCCAAAGCCGGGATGAGGGCTTCGGCACCTTCGAGGGAAAACCGTTTTTGACCGGGGAATTTTTTCTGCAGGAATTTCTCAAAAAAGACGCCGCGCAACAATTTTTTGAGAATATAGGTTTTTTCTTCGACGGAATACCGGGGTTGGTTACGGGTGCTTTCGAAATAACGGCGTAACCAGTCGACGATTTTCAGGTCGCGGATAAAATAGTATTCCACGCCGAGGGAGTGGCAATAGGTTTGGTCAAGGAAAGCGATGATATCTTTCAATGTGGCAGGCCCTATGCCGATTTCATTTCCCGCTAGGAAGGTGCGGTTGAGGTCGTTCTCCGAAAGGCCGTAGTTTTTGATGTCGAGGGTGGGGGTGTAGGTACGCCGTTTGCGCACCGGATTGGTTTTGGTGAACAGGTGACCCCGGCGGCGATAGTCGTTGATGAGGTTGATAACTTTGAATTCGTCGGTGGTTTCCAGTGCGGCCGGTTTTTCCGGATAATTTTTCCTGGCAAATTCGAAGCCAAGAAAAAACTGCCGCCACCCCGGTTCCACGCTTTCCGGGTCTTTTAAAAACTGCCGGTAAAGGTTTTCGATCACATCGGGGTCTGAGGCGTTTAAAAAGCTGTAAGGTTCCATATTTTTATTCGATGACACAGGGAACAAAGATAAAACTATTCTTTGTTATTTAGAATGGGTTTAGATATTTTTATGGCGACGG
>CAYYRE010000158.1:0-6719 GCA_964473895.1 uncultured Lentimicrobiaceae bacterium
TTAAGGGGTTGTTCGATATCGGACGCTCTTTTTCTCGAAGCGGACAGTATATGCACATAGTTAAGATGTGTTTATTTGTTTTCGTTATTTTTGTTTCCGAATGAACAACTTCTGGGCGAACTTAAACAACACAAAATTCATCATTACAAAAATCCGTATGTGGCTTACGGGGTTTCCTCCAACTTGTGGGATTTTGTCTTTGGCACCATGGCGCGCGATGACAATGGGAAAATCATAAAATAGCCGGATGTCCGCTTTTTTCGGGCCGTTCGGATGTTATTGCGGAACTTTTATTTTCATCCCTTTTTTTATTCCGGAAAGTACCTGGATGTTGATACCATCCGATAATCCGGTTTTAATCACCTGTTTTTTAAATACCTGCGGGGCTGTTTCCACTTCCACGTAAGTGGTGGTGTCGTTTTCAAACTGCAACAGGCCTTCGGGGATGGCCAAAACACTGTCGGCCTTTTCCAGCACAATATCGGCATTGGCACTGTATCCCGACCGGATAAACTGGTTCTTTTTCAATTTGACATCGGCTTGTATTTCAAATTGGATGGCGCCGTTTTCTTCTACACCTTTGGGCGCAATTTTGGTTAATACGGCATCAAAGCGGGCGTTGTCAATAGCCCCAATGGTCAGAATGAGCGGCATGCCCACACGGATTTTTCCCACCTCGGTTTCATCGATCTTCCCTTTAAAAATCATGTCGTTCATATCGGCGATGGTAGCAATGGTGGTGCCTGCATTAAAGTTATTGGCTTCGATGACCTGGTTACCTATTTCCACAGGAACATCCAGCACCATGCCCGAAATGGTGGAACGTACCAGCGTGTTGGTGGGGGCGCCTTTCTTTTTGATTTGCCCCTCTTTGATCAGTTGCAGGTTTTCTTTGGCTGTTTGCAATTCTTCCTGTGCTATTTTGTATTTGGTTTCCACCGCATCGAAATCCGCCTGGGCAATGACCCCTTTTTGCAACAACTCCTGCTGCCGGTTGTAATTGCGTTTGGCTTCTTTCAGGTTGATTTTGGCCTGGTCCACACGCGACACGGCATTGTTCAGGTTGATCATGTTGGGGATAATCCGTATTTTGGCGATGAGGTCGCCTTTTTTCACCATTTGTCCCTCCTGGACATAGATTTGTGAAATGATCCCCGACACCACCGGTTTGATTTCGATTTCTTTGCGGGGGACCACCGATCCCGTGGCAACGGTTTTTTTGATAATGTTGGTTACAAACGGTTTTTCGGTTTTATAAACCACCGGTTTTTGTTTGGATTTACTCCAAAGATAATAAAGGGTATACCCGAAAATGCCGAGGATAAGAAAAACGACAAGGATTTTAAGAAATGTTTTCATGGTTGATATTAATTAATGTTTTCTGTTTCAAAAATTTATTATTCATCCCGCAGGGCCTCCACCGGTTTGATGCTGACTGCCCGTTTGGCTGGGATCAATCCTGCAAAAACACCCGAGACAATTAAAATAACCAACGCTGTAACGGCCACATGAAAATTAACTTCCGGATGCAGGAAAAACTGGGAATTGGCCCCGCTTTTTACCATGAGGCTGTCGATGAGCGACAAAAGGCTGACGCCAATGACCAGGCCCACATAGCCTGCAACCGTTGTGAGGGTTACCGATTCCATAATGATCTGCGAAATGATGTTCAGCGGAGTGGCGCCCAGTGCCCGTTTGACTCCGATTTCGCGGGTGCGTTCTTTTACAATGATTAACATGATATTGGAAACTCCGATAATACCGGCCAGTAAAGTGCCGACCCCTACAATCCAAATCAATCCGTTGATGCCGGTAAAAAGACCGGACATTTTCTTGAACTCTTTGGAAACATTAAAATGGCCAATGGCTTGCGTGTCTTTGGGGTTGATGTGATGAATTTTTTTCATCAGGGCAATGACTTTGTTTTCGGTGATGGTAGCCGGTATGTTGTCCTGTGAAGTAATGGCGAACCAAAATACTTTGTTCCCATAATTAAAGGTCCTTTGCATGCTGGTAAACGGCAAAAAGATGCTGTTGTTGTCGCGATCGGCCCGGTTGCCCTTTTTCTTTGATTTGAAAGTCCCCACCACTTCAAAATAGACGCCCTGGATGCGAATGTATTTGCCGATGGGATTTTCTCCGTTTTTAAAGAGGCCGTTCACCACATCTTTTCCGATGATGGCTATTTTACGGTCGTGCCGGATGTCGTTCATGTTGAGGAATCGTCCGGTAAGCATCTCCACCGGATCGATTTTCATATAATCGGGATAGTCGCCGTAAATGGTATAGCCGCCCGATTCTTTGCCGTAAACCACATTGTTGGCTCCGCGGTATCCGCCGCCTTGCAGCCGAGGGGCCACCAGTTTGGCTTCGGGTACGTTTTTCCGGATGGCCTGTATGTCGCTGTTGGTAAAATTGAAACTTCTGCCCCGTTTAAAACCCTGATAGGGCATAGAGGTGCGTTGGGCCCACATAAAAAAACTGTTGGTGGCAAAGTCGCCGAATCCTTGGTAAACGGCATTTTGCAGCCCTTTCCCCGAACCCAGCATCACCACCAGCATAAAAATGCCCCAAAATACACCGAATGCCGTAAAAAAGGTACGTACCGGATTCTTTTTCAAAGCCGTCCATATTTCCTGCCAGTTGTCCAAATCAAATAAGTTCATGGGGCTGTTTTATTTTGGGTGTTTTGGTTTTTCGATTTGTTATTCATCTCTCAAGGCTTCGATGGGTTTAATGGATGCCGCTTTTTTGGCGGGGATAAAACCGGCAATGGCCCCTGCGATGACCAGCAGCGCCATAGCGGTAAGAGCGATGGAAAGGTTGGCTTCGGGGTTTCTGAAAAAATCCGAGGGAGGCATGAACTTATTGACCAATTCCATGAGTCCCACGCCGGCCATGAGCCCAATGTATCCGGCCAGGCTGGTGATGACCACCGACTCCAGCAAAATCAGACCGATAATGGAACGGGGTGTGGCGCCGAGGGCTTTCCGGATACCGATTTCTTTGGTGCGTTCTTTCACCACAATCATCATGATGTTGCTTACCCCCACAATTCCGGCAATGATGGTGCCGATACCGATGATCCAAATGAAAATGCGAATCCCGAGAAACAGATTCATGACCTTTTTATATTCGTCCAAGTCATTGGAAATGCGGATGGCGTTTTGGTCTGTAGGGTCAAAATGGTGTACCTGTGCATATTCGGTGCGCAGTTTTTTTTCGATGGTTTTGGTTTGGGCAAGGGTGGCATCGCCTACGGTAAACATGATTTGGTCTAACCGGTTGCCGCCGTTAAAAACCCGTTGTGCCGTACTTACGGGCATGTACACTTTGCGCATTTCACCGCGGCCGCCGGCATCGGTAAACACTCCGATGACTTTGAATGGGATGTTTCCCACTTTCACATACTTTCCCAAAGGATCCAGCCCGTTTTTAAAAAGGTCTTTACGTACCGCTTCGCCAATGACCACCACTTTGCTGAAGTTTTTCATATCCAGCGGATTCAAAAAACGCCCCTCCGTGATTTGGGTATTTTCGATGTATTTGTGTCCCGGGTTGACGGCCCGGATGTCGT
This sequence comes from uncultured Lentimicrobiaceae bacterium, assembly GCA_964473895.1. Taxonomy (GTDB): domain Bacteria; phylum Bacteroidota; class Bacteroidia; order Bacteroidales; family F082; genus Sulfidibacterium. Next base: position 3,578 of record CAYYRE010000158.1, read on the forward strand.
ACGAACCGTAATTGTTTTTGTAGCTCATGGTTTTGCTTCCCACATAAAAACGACCGGAAATATGGTCGATGTGCTTGTCGAGACGACGTGTGTTTTGAACATCGGTGTTGGTAAACTGTATCCGGCGGCCGGCATTGGTGCCTTTATAGGGTTTGGTGGTACGCCCCTGGTACACCCAAAGGCTGTTGACAGCATCATCGGCAAACTGGTGCTGTACGCCGTTTTGTAGTCCGCGGCCGGAACCCAAAAGGATGATGAGCATAAAGATGCCCCAGGCCACACTGAAACCGGTGAGAAAAGTACGCAACTTGTTTTTGTTGATCGTACTGAAAATTTCCTGCCACTTGTCCCTGTCGATGATCATGCCGGTACCGCTTCTTCTTTTTCCAAGGTTTCAAATACTTTTTGTTTGGTTTCCGAACTGCTGGCATCGTTTTCGATGCGTCCGTCTTTCAGGTGGATGATGCGATCGGTCTTTTCGGCAATGTCCTGTTCGTGGGTGACAATGATCATGGTGATGCCTTCGCGGTTGATTTGCCGTAGCAGGTCCATGACTTCCATGGAGGTTTTGGAATCCAGGGCGCCGGTGGGTTCATCGGCCAGAATGACTTTGGGTTGCGAAATAAGGGCACGTGCAATGGCCAGCCGCTGTTTTTGTCCGCCCGAAAGCTCGTTGGGCAGATGCTCCGCCCAGGGGCGTAACCCCATTTTCTCTAGGTATTCCAGCGCGATTTTGTTGCGTTTCTTGCGGGGAACTCTCTGATAATACAACGGCAGCGCCACATTTTCCATGGCATTTTTAAAAGGGATCAAATTGAACGATTGGAATACAAACCCGATCATTTTGTTCCGGTAAAAAGCCGCTTTTTTTTCACTTAAGCCGGCCATGAGCGTGTTGTCGAGAAAATATTCTCCTTCGTCGTAACTGTCAAGGATGCCCAAAATATTCAACAAAGTGGATTTTCCGGAACCCGAAGAGCCCATGATGGAAACCAGCTCGCCTTTTTTGATGTGCAGATGGATGCCTTTCAACACATGGAGACTGTTTTTCCCCATGGTGTAACTTTTATGTATGTTGTTAAGCCGTATCATATTTTTGTATCGTCTGGTGTGCGGTATGCTCTTGTTTATCACGAACTGTGCCACGAATGAAGATAGATTGATTATGAGTAGGTTGTGGTGGTTTGCCGGGTAAAAGGCTGATGGCAGAGGTGTTCGGCAAAAAAACAAAAGTGTGCGATTTCGTGCAATGGGTTGCTGATAAAGCGAGAGGGGAACAGCCTGTTTTTGTGAAACGGTGCGTAACCGATTTATTCCCTTAATTTTGCAAACAAATTGAAATCATGTCAGAGCAAAATTCCGGTCCGGAATCGTTTTTCAAAGCACAGACAGCTTTGTACGAAACCCGGCTTCAGCAAGTCAAAAAACAGATTGCCCGTGTGGCGACGGGAAGGATTATGAGTTTTTTGCTGACCGTTTTGGGTATTTATCTTTCGGCCGGTTACGGTCCGGTGCCGGTGTCGTGTATTGCCTTGGCGGGGTTTTCGGTCTTCGGGTTTTTTGTTTTCCGGCATGTTCGCCTTTACCGCCAAAAAGCCTATACGGAGAAACTGTTGTCCATCAATCAAAACGAACTACGTCTGTTTCGTCGCGACACATCACAACAGCCGACGGGTGAAGCATTTGCCGTTGCCCACCATCCTTTTGCCGGCGATTTGGACCTCTTCGGGCAAGGGTCGCTTTTTCAGTTGCTCGACCGGTGTGCCACCTTTTTGGGCCGCCGCCGGCTGGCGGCTTTTCTGAATTTTCCGTCAAAAACACCGGAAACCATAAGAAAACGGCAACAGGCCATTGCCGAATTGGCGGCCGATCCGCACTGGCGCCAGGAATTTCAGGCGGCAGGTTCCGGGGAGGATACCGCTGCAGACTCTCTTTTACAATGGGCCGTAACCGGAAAAACACACTTTTCAAAACCGGTTTTCCTTTTTTTGTTATGGCTGACGCCTTTGTTGGGATTTGCCGACATCTTGCTCATAAGTCTTGGTATTTTACCCATTGGCAGTTTTTTTCTTTTTCTTATGCTTCCTTTTGCCGTGTTGGTCCCCCGGCAGGCTGAAATACAACAAGCATTCATGCTTTTGGGTAAAAAGTCGGCCCAAATGGAACAGTATGCCAGGCTTTTTGAAAAACTGGAACGCAAAAAATTTAATTCCGGCATTATGCAGGATGCTGTAAAAGTCCTGGCCGGTGGAGAAGACTCGGCTTTTGTTGCCGTGAAAAAGCTTTCGGATATCTCCAAAGCTTTTGACTACCGGCTCAACTTGCTGGTCGGTATTTTTCTGAATGTTTTTTTTCTGTGGGATATTATGCAAAGCCGTCGCCTGGGACAATGGAAGAAAAGATACGGCAATAAAATGGATTCCTGGTTTGATGTGCTGGCACAAACGGATGCCCTTTGTTCGCTCGCAGGCTTTGCTTTTCAGCATCCCAAGGCGGTTTACCCCCATCCTGTAAAAGACCGGTTTTTGCTGCGGGGACAAAATCTGAAACATCCCTTTATCGATCCTGCCGTGTGTGTTGGAAATCCCGTAAACATTGAGGGATGGGGGTATTTTCAGGTGATTACAGGTGCCAACATGGCGGGCAAAAGTACTTATTTGCGTACGGTGGGTGTAAATTTTGTGCTGGCCATGACCGGTGCGCCTGTGCTGGCGGATGAGTTTGTGTTTACCCCCGTGCAGCTTTTTACCGGTATCAAAACTTCGGATTCGTTGCAAGATGGCGAATCGTACTTTTTTGCCGAACTGAAACGGCTTAAAGAGATTATCGAACGACTGGAAAAAGGGGAGAGACTTTTTATCTTGCTCGATGAAATACTGCGCGGTACCAATTCCAAAGACAAACAAAAAGGATCGCAGGCTTTGCTGAAACAATTGATCCGGCTCGGTGCTTCCGGGATGATCGCTACACACGACCTCTCGCTTGGGGCATTGCAAAAAGAATTCCCGGAAAATGTGGTAAACAAACGTTTTGAGGTGGAAATCATAAACAACCGTTTACAATTTGACTATCTTTTGAAAGAGGGGATTTCCCAAAACCTGAATGCCACTTTTTTGATGAAAAAGATGGGAATAACCGTGTA